>JAGOBZ010000268.1 GCA_017999015.1 Kiritimatiellia bacterium | reverse complement strand
GAAGGAGACGGCCGAAAGCCTGCTGCGCCGCCTGATCATGCTCGAGGACCCGGCGATGCAGAATGCCATGTACGTGCTGGCCGTCATGCTGGAGCGCGGCAAGCAACTGGTCGAGCGGGCGGCCAAGCCCCACGAGAGCGGCGGCATCCTGCGAGTGTATGAGCATAAGAAAAGCGGCGACACCTTCGTCGTGCTCGACCCGCGCCTGCGGCTCGACCGCCTGGGCGAGGTCCAGCAGCAGGTTGTCGCACTGCTGAGCGGCACACATGCACAGGTGGAGATGGGAAGTTAACCCCTTATGGTGCAAAGCGCTTTTTGGAGTGCGGCGGCTTGCCGCCGCTTTGGAAAGCGGGAGCAAGCTCCCGCACTCCAAACACGCGCTCGACTCTCTCATTCCTGCCACTGAGAGATTACATTCCCAACTCCTAACTCCTAATTTCTAACTCCTAACTCTCCCCAATGTTCGACCTTCTGATAACCGGCGGCTCGTTAGTGGACGGCACAGGCACGGCTGCGCGCGTGGCGGACGTCGGGGTGCGGCAGGACCGCATCGCGGCGGTCGGCGATCTGTCGGCGGCCGAGGCGGAGCGGCGGATCGACGCCGCCGGCCTGGTTGTCGCGCCGGGCTTCATCGACGCGCACGCGCACTCGGACGCCTACCTGCTGCTTGAGCCCGACGCGCCCAGCAAGCTCGCGCAGGGCATCACCACCGAAATCAACGGCCAGTGCGGCGGTTCGGCCGTGCCGCGCCTGGGACGGGCACGCCTCTCATCCGACTGGGCCTCGCACGTCTATCCGCAACTCGACGGTATCGCTCAGACGATAAGCCGCTGTCCGTCCGTCGGTCCGACCTGGACCACCGTGGCCAGCTATCGCGCACTGTACGACGCGGTCCGACCGGCCCTCAACACGGTCCAGTTCATCGGCCATAACACCTTGCGCGCAGGGGTGATGGGCTATGAGCCGCGCGCGGCCGATCCGGCCGATCTGCAGGCGATGCGCCTGAACCTGGAGCAGGCCCTCGACGAAGGCGGCTGGGGCCTCTCCACGGGCTTGCTCTATCAGCCAGGCAAATATGCCGAGGAGGGAGAGATTGCCGCGCTCGCCCGCGCCGCCGCCGCGCACGGCGGCCTGTATGCCACGCACATGCGCAGCGAAGGCGGCCGCCTGCTGGAGTCGATCGACGAGGTTCTGGATCTGGCGCGCCGCACCGGCATCCGCGCGCAGATCTCCCACCTCAAAACCTCCGGCCCCGCCAACTGGCACAAGATCGACGCCGCGCTCGAACGGATCGATGCCGCGCGCGCCGACGGCGTGGCGGTGCACAGCGACCGCTACCCGTATACCGCCTCCGGCACTGATCTCGACGTGGTTCTTCCGGACTGGGCCTCGGCCGGCGGACGCGACGTGATCCTCGCCAACCTGCGCGACCCGGCGGCGCGCGCACGGATCGCGGACGAACTGAACGCCAGCGGGCGCGACTGGGCGTCCGTGATGATCGGCGGCGGCTGGAGCGAAACCGTCCGAGCCTGCAGCGGCCGCACGCTGGCCGATGCGGCCGACGCGCTCGGACTCTCGCCCGGAGAGACCGTCTGCCGCTTTGTTGAGGCGGACGAGACCCGCACCGGCGCCTTCTTTTTCGGCATGTGCGTGGAGAATCTGCGCCGCATCTACGCGCAGCCCTGGGTGATGCCCGGCAGCGACGCTTCGCTGCGTGCGCCGTGGGGACCGCTCGGGCAAGACCACCCCCACCCGCGCGCCTATGGCACCATGCCCCGTTATCTGCGGCTGATGACGGGCGGCGAACCGGGGTTCGCGGCACTGTGCGGGCTCGAAGAGGCGGTGCGCCGCATGACCGCGCTGCCGGCACAGGCGTTCGGTCTACGCGATCGCGGCGTGCTGCGCGCGGGAGCGTATGCGGATCTCGCCGTGTTTGATCCTAAAAGCTTCACCGACAGCGCGACCTACGCGCAGCCGCATCAATTCGCGCACGGCATGCGGCATGTCATCGTCAACGGCGCGTGCTCCTATTCAGAGGGCACCTTCACCGGTGCGCGCCGCGGTCGATTTCTGGAAAGATAGGCGGACTGGATTGAGCATGGATTCGCTATTATTAACCACAGAGAACACAGAGAATATAAGGTCGCATAATAAGCAATATGCCGCTTCAAAAGCTTCATCCCCAAAATTGGTGAACCTGTATTCTATGACTTATTCTCTGTGCCCTCTGTGATCTCTGTGGTTACAAAAACAACCGCTACTAGGTTCGAGACAAAAGTTTGCTCACACAAAGGCACAAAGGGCACAACGGAGAATCGTGGGCCATAGAACCTCTTCGTGACCTCCGTGCCTTCGTGTGAGATTGAATTGGGTTGTGGGCTCAGCCCTAGTTAGAGATGCCCGCGCTTGATGACCAACGATAACACCGCGATGTCTGCCGGGTTGACACCGGGTATGCGCGAAGCCTGCCCCAGATTTTCAGGCCGAACCCGCATCAGCTTCTCTCGGCTCTCAAATCTCAGGCTCGCCACCGCACGGTAGTCCAGCCAGTCCGGGATGACGACCGACTCTTCGCTCTTGGCCCTCGCGGCTGCCCGCTCCTCTTGGGCGATATAGCCCTGATACTTCGCGCGGATCTCCACTTGGTCGACCACCGCCTCCGGCAAATCGTTGCGTCTGCTGCGCAGCGCGCCATATCGCATCTCCGGGCGCGCCAGCAGTGTCAACGCAGGAACACCCTCTTGCCGTACGTGCTGCAACCGCTCCAGCTCCTCCCCGACCAGTCGCGCATAATTGCGGGTTTGTTCCAGACAGGCCTTCGTCGCGATTCCGAGGTGTTCGGCCTGCTCCAGCAGCCGGTAGCGGGCATTGTCCTGCCGCAAGATCAGGCGACGCTCGGCGCGCGAGGTAAACATGCGGTAGGGCTCATTGGTGCCTTTCGTGACCAAATCGTCGATCAGCACCCCGATATACGCATCCTGACGGCTGAGCGTGAAGGGTTCGCGGCCTTGAACCCGCAAGGCGGCATTGGCGCCTGCCATGAAACCCTGCGCGGCCGCCTCCTCATATCCGGTGGTCCCGTTCACCTGGCCGGCCAAATAGAGGTTTTTCACGCGCAAACTCTCAAGCGTGTGCCGCAGTTCGCGGGCATCCACGCTGTCGTACTCAATGGCATACGCATCGGCCAGAAACTCCGCCGCCTCGAGCCCCGGCACGCTCCTCACCATGTCACGCTGCACGTCGCGCGGAAGGCTGTTCGAGAGTCCGTTGGGATAGATCATTGCGTCCGGCTCACGTCCCTCCGGCTCCAAAAACACATGATGGCGCATGGCTTCCGTGAATTTGACGACCTTATCCTCGATCGACGGGCAATATCGCACGCCTGTGCCGGTGATTGAGCCGCCGTACAGTGAACTGCGCGATAAATTATCGCGAATGATCGTGTGGGTCTGTTCAGTTGTATGTGTCAGCCAACACGGTATTTGATCCGACCCCGGCACCCAGGGCCCCGGAATGTTCCACGTGGAACATCGGGTCAGCATCGAAAAAAAGGGCGGGGGCTCCTCCCCAGGTTGAATCAACGTCTTATCCCATGCGATACTTTCCGCCAAAAGCCGCGGGGGAGTGCCGGTCTTTAATCGAATCATCTCAAACCCGGCGTTTTTCAGCGAAACCGCAAGCGAATCCGCCGCCGGGCGTCCATCCCCACCGCCAGCAACAACCTCGCGGCCGACGTGAATCCGTCCGCGCAGCGCCGTGCCGGTTGTCAGGATCACGGTCAAGGCAGACACGGCTCCGTGTGCTGCGCATGTCACGCCGCAAACAACATCCTGGTCAATCGTGATGGCCGTGACCTCATCCTCAATCACCGACAGATTCGCCGTCGATGCGATGACCTGCTGCATCCGTCGCGCATACTGTCGTTTGTCACACTGCACGCGCGTAGCCCTGACCGCCGGGCCGCGGCTGGCATTCAAAGTCTTGAACTGCAAGCCGCACAGATCTGCATTCACGCCCATTTCTCCGCCCAGCGCGTCCAGTTCAACCACGAGATGGGATTTGGCAAGCCCGCCGATCGATGGATTACACGGCATCATAGCAATCGCCGAGCACTGTCCCGTGACCAGCAGAGTGCGACAGCCCATACGCGCCGCCGCAAGGGCCGCCTCCGCTCCGGCATGCCCGCCGCCGACTACCAGAACCTCATATTCGTACGCTTGAGTGCCGCGACTGAACACGTTTGAAGGGGATTGATTCATAGGGCACCCAGTATACACCGTCAACCCCCAGACCGCAAACGGCAGGAGGGAGGGGCGACGCATCAAAATTTGACTCATTACGTCAGAACTCCGTTTGTGGGGACGATTAAGATTATGATTATGATTAAGATTAGGACGGGTGGCCGGGCATCTTCGTAATCTTAATCCTAATCGTAATCTTAATCCTCCATTACCCACAGTGGCACGTCGATTGAAAGGCCCCAAGCACAGGGGAAATGAATTTTGAGGGCAAATATTATGGGGGAAAGGCCGTGAAGACAAAAAATTAGACGCATCGGCCCTTCGGCAGGAGGGAGAAAGGAAGAGGGGAGAAGGGGATGGCGAATCGTTCACCCCGTGTGTTTTGTGCGCCGAGGTTTGGAGCGGCGGCAAGCGGTCTCTCTCGCGACGCCGCTTTTTGCGCGTCAGGGGGGGAAACAAAACAGTGCCGCGCTGCGCTTGTCAACGCGCCAAGGTGGCATGGAGGATTGCGATTATAACCGCTGCGCGGCGCGGGCTCACTTCTTACACCGCTGACGAAAAGTTCTTAGACTATATACGGGCATCAGGCTCACGGGAGGGGCAAGCGTCTGCTTGCCCTTGGACGAGCAGACGCTCGTCCCTCCCTGTGTGTGGGACCG
>JAGOBZ010000267.1 GCA_017999015.1 Kiritimatiellia bacterium | reverse complement strand
ATCCAGATCAGCCAGAATGACCACGCCGGCCGCTGCACGTGCAAGACCTGCTTGGCGGTCGAACAAGAGGAGGGCGGCGTCGGCACCGCCTCAGGACCGCTTCTGCGCTTTGTCAACCAAGTGGCCGAGGAGATCGAAAAGGAGTTCCCCCTTGTTTTTGTGGAGACCTTCGCCTATCAATACACTCGCAAAGCGCCCTCGAAAGTCCGTCCGCGCGCCAACGTCTTAATCCGCCTCTGCTCCATCGAGTGTTCCTTCCTGCAGCCGCTTGAAGGCAGCCAAGAAAACGCCCCTTTTGCAGGCGATTTGGCCGCCTGGGGTCGTATCGCCAGCGGCAATCTCTTCGGCTGGGATTACGTCACCAGCTTCAGCTCCTACATGCTGCCGCATCCCAACCTGCGTGTCCTCGGCCCGAATATCCGCACGTTTGTGAAAGCCGGTGCGACGGGGCTGTTCGCGCAGGGCGACGCGCTCTGTTCGGCGGGTGATTTTGTGCGGCTGCGCCACTGGGTTCTATCGCACCTGCTTTGGAATCCGGGTCTGGACGAGGGCCGTTTGATCGACACGTTTCTCGACGGCTATTACGGCGAAAAGACCGGCCCCGCCCTCAAGCGCTATCTCGATTTTATTCATGACCGTGCGGAGCGCTCCGGCGTGTACCTCGGCTGTTACCAGAAAAATGTGACGCAGTGGCTGGACGCCGAAGGCATCTTCGAGGCCGCCCGGCTGATGGCGGCCGCGCTGGAAACGGCGCGTGCCGAAGAAGCGACCGATCCGGTTGGCCGGAAAGGCTTGTCCGACAAGGTGCTGCGAGTGAAGTTGGCGATTGATCACGTCCTGCTGATCAATGATCCGCTGCTGCGGCAGCATGCGGTGAGCGCCGGAAAACCGTTTCCGGGCGCACCCGACTTTCCGACAGCGGTGCGAGAGTGGATCGCTGCTTGCGAGCGCTTCAACGTGAAAGCGTATTGCGAGACCACATCGGAGGCAACATTCACAACCTACAAAAAAGCGCTGCTTGAAAGGAGTCAGAAATGACAGGCTTGAAACCGGTCCGGCCCGCGGTTTTCTCGGTCGCACTGCTGGCGGCTGCTGGGGGCTGGGCACAGCAGCCCGCGCCGACGCCGCGCGATGAGGCGCTGAGCTTTATCCGCAACGAAACGCAGTTCCACCTGGGCTATCTGCCGACCGAGCAGTCGCACCCCGGAACGCGCGGGCTGTCGCAGGCTCTGCAGGCGGACACGGCCGCCGGCCTGCGGATGCTGCTCGGCGTGGACGACGACATTCCGCCCGTCGCGCGGCGCGTGGTGGCTTCGCCCGAATTTGCCCGCTTGCGTCTGGCGGTCAAGGAGGCGCTGGACAGCGGCCGCAGGGTCTTCTTCAGCGGCTGCGGCGCCACCGGCCGCCTGGGGATTCTGCTGGACGCCGCGAACCGCCGGTTCTGGCGCGAGGCGTTCGAGCGGGAGCCAGCTCTCAAGGACGCATGCGGCGAAATGGGCGAGCGCACGTACGCCGTAATGACGGGCGGCGACTTTGCTCTGATCCGGTCGGTCGAGAGTTTCGAAGACTACATCACGTTCGGTTATCACCAGATGGAACAGGCGGGCGTGCGCGAGGGCGATGTGGTGGTGGCCATATCGGAGGGCGGCGAGACGTCTTCGGTGATCGGCACGGTGTTGCGCGGCGTGGATGTGAAAGCCAAGGTCTTCTTCCTGTTCAACAACCCTGCGGAGCTGCTTGCCGCAAAGCTGGAGCGCTGCCGCCGCGTGATCGAGAATCCGTCAGTGACTCCGATCGTGCTCTGCACCGGCCCGATGGCGGTGGCGGGCTCGACGCGCATGCAGGCTACGACCATCGAGTTGCTGGTTGCGGGTGCTGCCTTCGAAGCCGGCTTGGCCGACCACCTCGCGGGCAGGCTGTCCTCAGCGCAGCGTGTATCGTTGGGGATCGGCGTCTGGACGCCCGAGCGCACGGTGGCGCAGTTCGAGGCGCTGCTGTCGCAGCTCCGCTCCGACGCGAATCTTGCGGCGCTGGCGCGGATGACCGACCGCGAAGCCGACCTTTACGGCAAAAAGGGGCGCGTCACATACTTTGCGAACGCCTATTTGCTCGATATTTTTACGGACACGACCGAACGCTCCCCCACGTTCAAGATTCCGCCTTTCCGCAGCGTACACGATACGGTCTCGCCTGCGCCGTGGGCGTTTGTGAAGGATCCGTTGCGGCCGACGGCCGAAGCCTGGCTGCATCTGGTCGGACACGCGCCGCGCTGTCTGGAATGGCCAGCCGACACGTACGCGCGGCTCAAGGCCGCCGATAAGATCATCAGGAATCCGCCGCAGATCGGGATCAGGGACCTGCACACCTACCTCGTCGGCAATGAGCCCGACGCCTCGCGCACCGAGGTCACGCCCAACGTGGCGATGGCGGTGCTGGTCGGTGACGAAGCCGCGCTTTTGGATCAGGGCTCTTCCGCCGCGTGGAGCCAGGCTTTCGCTGCCGCCTCCGCGCCTTTCGCAAAACGTGCCGCCTTTGTGGCGGGCCGCCGCGCGCCCCAGGGCTGGCAGTCGGAGCTTGTGCATGTGGATGTCGATGTGCCGGACACGCCGCTGCGGCTCTTCGACCACTTGGCGCTCAAGCTGGCGCTTAACAATGTATCGTCGGCGACGATGGGCAAGATGGGGCGGCTGAGCAGCAACTGGATGGCGCACGTCGATGCCTCGAACAAAAAGCTCATTGACCGCAGCGTGCGGCTGATCGTGGAGCTTGCGGGGGTGGACTACGAGACAGCCTGCATCGCGCTGTTTGAGTCGCTTGAGGAGATGAAAGGGTGGAACGAGACCCGCCGCAGGACCACCTCGCCGGCGGCGTATACGGTCGAGCGGATCCGGGCGCGGGGCAGCGTGTCCGAGCCACCTTCGACCGCATGGCGGCTGGGTCTGGGCGATCTGCACGGGCCGTTGCGCTTTATCGGGCCGGAGGAGATGCGCGAGGCGAACGTGTCACGCGTTGCAGACTCCGTGACCGGCACCTGGAAAGGGCACGCTGAGTGCGGTGACGCATTCACTGTCACGGTCATGTGGCGGCGTGCGCCGGATGGCCTATGGAGCGGCGAGCTGGCCTATGACGGATATAACGGCAAGCTGTTCGTTGAGGAGATTCATTTCCCGGTGCTGGCCGGCGCTTTTTCGACCGGGTCTTCCTTCGTTTTTGGCGGCCATGACAGCGGCATCGTGTTTCAGGGTGCGACGTTCTTCAAGCCTGGAGCCAAGAAGCGGCAGAGTTACTGTGGCGGCATGCAGTTTTCTGCGCTGATCAACACGAACGGGCCGTCGTTCTACTTCGACCACCGCGATCCAGCCGTGGGCGCCAAGGGCTGCGAGATCGCGATCGCGAAAGAGGGGGGGCGGCTCACCTACACGGGCATTCATGTGCCCGGCCTGCCGAAGCGGCCGCCCGCCGCGTACCGCATAGCTTACACCAGCGGCTTCACGCCGTTTGCGGGAGGATGGTTCGAGGCCGGACAGATCTACAAAAAGTGGGGGACGGCCCAGGCGTGGTTCGTCAACCGCAAAGCCGAGAATCCGCTGCGTAAGATCGGCATGTGGGTCTGGAACCGAGGCCTGATCAAGGACGCGCTGCCGCCGGTCGAGCGGCTTCAAAAAGAATTGGGCGACATTCCCGTGGCCGTCGACTGGTATTGGTGGCACGGCAACCCGTACGACACCGACTACCCCGATTTCTGGCCGCCGCGTGAAGGCGTGGATGCGTTCCGCGCGGCCGTCGCCCGCCTTCAAGACCAGGGCATCTTCGCGCAGGTCTACATCAACGGCGTCTGCTGGGACATGGACGGCAAGACGTGGCAGGAGGGCGGCGAAGAGGGCGTGTTCGTGCAGCGCGACGGCCGGCCGCGCAACACGGCGTTCAATAGGTATAATCACCATCGGCTCGCCTACATGTGCGGCGAGGCGCCGAAGTTTCAAGACCGCATCGCGGCGGTGGTCAGGCATCTGCGGGAGAGCGGTCTGAACGGACAGTACCTCGACATGATCGGCAACTCGACCATGGCCGGCCGCTGTTACAATCCGCGCCACGTCCACCCCAAAGGCGGCGGCTCATTCGGTCCCGACGGCTACCGAGCGATGCTGCAGCGGTTGAAGCGTGAGAATCCCGTCTTCCCGCTCACGACCGAGGGCGCTAACGAGGCGTACATGGACCTCATGGACGGCTCAATCTGCTGTAACTCCACGTCGCTCGAGCGACTCGATGCCATCCCGATGTTTCAGTCGGTGTACCACGGCAGCTACGCTTTCTTCGGTAATTATGCTTACCCCGACGGTACGCGGCCTTGGGATCCGCTGTGGCCGCCCGAAGACCGGTGGAAGGAAGAGAAGCCTTGGCACACCCTCTATCCCGACCAGTTCTTTCTGGAACTGGGCCGCACCGTCTCGTGGGGCGTGCAGCCCATGGTCTGCAACATCAGGGATAATCTGTTCACAGATCCCGAACTTGCGCCCGCGCTGCGTTTCACGCTGGACACCGCGCGCTTTTACCACGCCAATCGCGAGTTCCTGTTTGACGGCCAGATGCTGTCGTCGTCCGGGTTCACCTGCCCGACCGTTCCTGTCGACCATCTGATTCGCAGCATCTTCACCAAGGAACACGAATGCAAACCCCGCCACGCCGAGATGCCCGCCGTACTTCACTCAGCTTGGCAGGCGCCTGACGGCAGGAAAGCGCTGATCCTCGTGAACTGGACCCGGTCGGAGCAGCCTTGGACCTTCAACGGATTGACGGGTACGCTGCCTTCGCGCTCGTACGGTAAAACGCTCCTTCGCTGACGATTTGGGTTCAATTCTGAATGCGGATGGGGACACGCCATTCCGGACGTTCGGACAGGTCGGTGACGATAACG
>JAGOBZ010000266.1 GCA_017999015.1 Kiritimatiellia bacterium | reverse complement strand
GCGAAAAAGAGCTGGCGGCACATCGCGGTGGCGGCGCGGTAGTTTTTGGCGGCGACGAGTTTGTCGAAAAGCGCGTCCGGCAGCGGTTCGCCGGTCTCGGCATGGCCGCTGAGACTCTTGAGCGTGGGGCGGTCGTAGCACCAGTTCTCCATGAACTGGCTGGCGATCTCGATGGCGTCCCATTCGATGCCGTTTACGCCGGACGCCTCGGGCTCATCCACGGTGGTCAACATGTGCTGCAGCGCGTGACCGAATTCGTGGAAGAGCGTATTCACCTCTTGGAAGCGCATGACGGGCGGCTGGCCGCCGACCGGTACGCTCTGGTTGCAGACCAGCACGGCCATGGGGAGCTGCAGTGTGCCGTCGGCGCGGCGGTCACGCGTGCGGAAGTCGTTCATCCACGCGCCGCCGCTTTTGGTCACGGGACGGCTGTAAGGATCGAGAAAGAAACAGGCGCGCGGCGTGCCGTCGGCGTCCGCGACGCGGAAGAAGCGCACGTCGGGATGCCATACCGGCGCTTCGCCGTCCGCAGGCGTGATGGTGATGCTGAAGAGACGTTCGGCCAACTGGAAGAGGCCTTCCAGCACGCGCGGGAAGAGGAAGTAGCGGCTCAATTCCTCGTCGCTGTAGGCATAAACGTGTTCACGCTGGCGCTCGGCCCAGAAGGCGGTGTCCCACGGTTCCAGCGAAGCGCCGTCGAAGCCTTGAGCGCGGGCGAACGCCGACAGGTCATCGGCTTCGCGCTGCGCGGCGTCGCGCGCGGCACCGGCCAGTTGCGCGATCAGGGCATCGACGGTCTCGACCTTGCGCGCGGTTTTGCTGGAAAGGCTGAGTTCTGCATAAGAGGCGTAGCCGAGCAGAGCGGCCATCTCGCGGCGCAGCGCGAGGAGCTGCTCGATGAGCGGGGAGTTGTCCAGATCGCCGCTCGCGGCACGCCTGGCCGAGGCGCGGCAGAGCTGTTCGCGCGCGGCGCGGTTGCGGCTGTGCATCATGAAGGGGGCGTAGACGGCGTGGTCGAGCGTGATGCGCCAGGGGCCTGTTTCGGCCGTGGCCCGCGCCTCGCCGGCGTCGCGCGCGGCCTGCGCGGTGACGGCGAGCAAGGCCGGCGGAAGTCCGTCCGCCTCGTCGCGCGTGCGCAGGGTGAGCGAGAAGGCCTTGGTCGCGTCCAACACATGGTTACGGAAGTCGGTGGCGAGGCGTGCCAATTCCGTCTGGATCTCGTTGAAGCGCTGTTGCCGGGGCTCCGGCAGGCCCACGCCCGCCTGCTCGGCCGCCTGGATGGCCTTATCCAGGATGCGGCGCTGGACCGGGGTGAGGCAAGGGGCGGCCCGGTCGGCGTCGCGCAGCGCGCAGTAGCTCGCGTAAAACGAGGGGCTCTGGCCGATGCGTAACGAAAAGGCGACAAGCGCGGGCTGAAGCGCTTCGTGGACGCGACGCCAGGCGTCGCTGTTCATGACTGAAAGCATATGGCCGAGCAGGCCCCAGGCGTCGTAGAGCGGGTGGCACGCATCGTGGAGCGGACGCATCAGACCCGTCCAGGTCGGCGTGTGGCTGCGCTCCAGGGCGTTGACGGCGCGGGTCGCTTCGGCCAGCAGGCTCTCGAAAGCGGAAGCCGCATTCTCGGGCGTCATGCGGTCAAAGGCGGGATAGTAGGGGATGTTGAGGAACGGGGACATTGTGGGTTTTATGGAGGAGTCAGGATTTGGGAGTTAGGAGTTAGGAGTTAGGAGTTGGGGGGGAAGGAAAAAGGAGGAAGGAGGTGGGGTTAAGAGGATGGAGGGGGGAAGGCGTTGTGCTCGCGCAGTTTTTTTTCAACGGCCGGGGCGGGCTGGAAGCGGTGGCTGCGCGTCCAGAAAAGGATCGCCTCGCTGTCGCGGCCGACGGCCTTGAGGACATCGCCGGCATGGTCGAAAATCTCTGGCTCCTCTTTGTCAAGTTCAGCCGCTTTGAGCAGCCATTGCAGCGCCTCGTAGTAGCGTCCGAGCTTGAAAAGGACCCAACCCTTGGTGTCCAGGTAGGCGGCATTGTCGGGCTGAAGCAGAAGGGCATCGCTTACCAGCCGGTCGGCCTCGTCTAAGCGCGTAGCGGCTTCGGCCCAGTGGTAGGCAAGGAAGTTCTTGAGTTCGTGGGAGTGCGGATAGGCGGCGAGGGCGTCCAGAAGGATGCGCTCTACCGCCTGTGCGCGCTGCGCGGCCTCAAGCAGCGCGGCGTGCCAGAGATAGACGCTCTCGCTGGGGAAATAACCTTGGCGCATGCGCCAGGCATAGGCCTCGCTGAGCGTGTCCGCCGCTGCGTCGGCCTGGTCGAGTGCCTGGTGGGTGGCGGCCAGAATGAGTCGGTCCGTGTAGGCGCCGTCGGGGTCCGCTTGAATGCGCCGGGCAAGTCGGTTGGTGGCGTCCGGGCGTACCGCCCAGAGCATGCCGAGCCGCAGGATGGCCGTATTGACTGCGGGATTCAGACGATAGGCATCGAGCAAGATTGTCTCCGCCGTATTGGTCTGCCCGAGAAGCAGCCGGTTTTCGGCGGTGAGGGTCAGAACCGCGGCGCGTTCGGCCTTGTTGGTGCGCAGCGGCAGGGCGAGGTCGAGGCAGGCGAGCGCGCGCTCAGCGGTCTGCGGGCCTTCACGCGTGAAGTGAATGGCCCATTGAACCGGCAGGGCGGCACTCTTGGCGTCATTGAAGCGGGTGTGTATCCCGCGCATGACACCCAGTGCTTCTGGGATGCGACCGGACTGGAAATAAAGCCGGACCAGCGCATGGCCCAGCTCGCGTTCGCCAGGCTGCAGGGCGAATAGGACGGCGCAATGGCGCGCGGCGTCATCGAGACGTTCACCGGCTTCTGCAAGACGCGCCGCTTCGAAGCGCAGTTCGACCTCTTCGGGATGGCGGGCAAGAAAAGGTTCGAGAACCTCCAAAGCTTCGGCGAAGCGCGCGCCATCCGTCAAGGCGCTGACGAGCGCTTCCAGCGGGCGCCGATTGTCAGGGTCCAGCAAGACGGCCTGACGGAAGGCGTCGCAAGCCGCCTGCCGGTTGGCGTTGGTGTCGCCCTGCGTGCTGCTCTCCAGCAGGATGCCTTTGGCGTAGAGCGCCAGCGCTCCAGCCTGGCGCGCATCGCGTTCCGGAAGCGTGAAAGAGGGGGCGCGTGCCGGCGCTTGGGAGAAACTGCACCCGCAGGCCAGCACGATGAAAAACAGAAAAGAAACGACAAAGGCCGATCCGATCAGCCGGTTACACGCGGCACATCGAATCAGTCTCATATCGTTTCTCCCATGAGGGGAAAGACCGGCCGCGGCAGGCGCGCGGGCCGGTATTCCAGAAAAACAAGGCTGGAAGGCGATCTCCGGCCGTCTCCCGGCACATGTTCACGCCGTGCGCGCCTTACTTGTTCTTGTGGCGCTGAGACTTCAGGCGTTTCCGGTACTTATGCTTGGACATTTTCGCACGGCGCTTTTTCTTGATTGAACCCACGTTTGTTCTCCTGGAATGACGCGACCGCCCGCCCGGGCCGTCACGCGGTGTTGTGTGTTAAAAGATGACTTTGTTCAAAGGCAGTTCGATGATGCCGGTGGCGCCGGCGGATCGCAGCGGCGGAACGATGTCGCGCACAACCTTTTCTTCGACCACGGATTCGACCGCGAACCACTCGGCATCGTTGAGCCGGTTGATGGTCGGCGCGTGCAGCGACGGCAGAATCGCGGACACGGTCTCAAGCTGCGCGGCCGGCACGTTCAGTTTGAGCAGCACGCGCGACTCGGCGGCCAACGCACCCTGCAGCAGCATCGCGAGCTGCTCGATTTTGGCGCGCTTAGCGGCATCCGTCCACGCCTTCTTGTTGGCGATCAGGCGCGTGGTGGAGGTTAGGATCGTGTCGACGATGCGCAGATTGTTGGCGCGCAGCGAGGAGCCGGTCTCAGTCAGCTCCACGATGGCGTCAACCAGTTCGGGGGCTTTGACTTCGGTGGCGCCCCAAGAGAACTCGACCTCGGCGGTGACGCCGTGCTGGGCGAGATACCGGTTGGTCAGGCCGACCGCCTCGGTGGCGATGCGCTTGCCCTGCAGGTCCTTGACGCCCTGGATCGTCGAGTCGTTGGGGACGGCGAGCACCCAGCGCACCGGACGCGAGGTGGCTTTGGAGTAACACATCTCCGAGACTTCATGCACGTCGGAGTTGTTTTCGTAAATCCAGTCAAAGCCGGTGATGCCCGCGTCAAGCAGTCCAAGCTCCACGTAACGGGAAATCTCCTGCGGGCGGATCAGGCGGCATTGAAGCTCGGGATCATCCACGCTCGGCACATACGAGCGCGAGCCCGCCTGCACATTGAATCCCGCTTTCCGCATCATATTGAAAGTCGCGTCCTGCAGACTTCCTTTGGGCAAACCCAGAATCACCGGCATCGTCGCTTCCTTGTTTCTCTTCGTCGCAGTTGAGTAAAGACCGCAAAGTGTATCGGATTCCTTTAGGGGAGGCAAGCCGATGAGACAGTTTTTTTGTGAGCGGTTGGTTGGTGGCTGTGGGATCATGTCGAGCACGTGTTTGATGCGGCGCGCGGTCGGGAGCAAGGGTGTACCCGCCCGCCACACCGATTCATCCGTTCACGGCTGAAAGAGCGGCGCCAGTTCCGGTGCCGCCAGCACGCGCCCGAGCGCGGGTCGCAGCGGCGTCAGCTCCGCCGCGCGAACTGCGGCGGGCGCGTGGCGTTTGTAGGCCTCGCCCCACACGCCGCAGGCCGCCGCGCGTTCGCCGGCCGGCAGGAACTTCCAGATGCTTTCCAGTAGCCTGAGATAGTCGTAGAGCGCCTGCTGTTCGGCGGAAAGCCCCGGCGCCGCCCCGTATTCGAAATCGACGAAGAGCAGCGCGCCCGAGGCGCGGTCGCGCAGGATGTTCGCGAGGCTCATGTCCATGTGCGTCACCCCGGCGGCGT
>JAGOBZ010000265.1:2457-4951 GCA_017999015.1 Kiritimatiellia bacterium | reverse complement strand
CGTCCGCACGCCCCGCCGGCATCGAAGACCTTGGTCACCTGCGCGAAATGGCTGGCGAGTCGCGTCAATTCTTCGCTCACGTCGCACCGGTCGGCAAAAACAGCAACCTCGCGTGCGACCAGGGCGGGGTCCGCCAGTTGGCCGGCACCGAGCAGGTCGGCCAGCCGCCGCTCCAGCACCGCTTTGTAGGCAGCCGGCACCGCCGGCGCCAGCGCCGCGATCTCGCGGCTCAGCGTTTCGAGCGCGGCAAAGCGGGCACGCAGATCACGTTCCAGCGCGCCGCCCTCGCGCAGCCGCATCGCATCCAGCTTCTCCAGGGCGGCCTGCACGGCCCGCTCCATCAGCGGCCACACATCAAGCGGATCGTCCGGCAGCACACACGGACGCAGCAGATCCGGCAGCCGCAGCAACGAGGAGGCCGTCAGATCGTCGGCAAGCCCCAACGCCTGCGCCGCCGCGCGCACCGCGCCGAGCTGCGTCGTGAGGCGCACAAGGTCCAGCGCGCCGGCCGCACCGGCTTGCTCAGCCGCCGTCACGGTCACCACCCCCTTCACATACCCGCGGGCGACGCGCGCGTGCACCAACGCCTGAACCTTGGAATCAAGGCTGGTCAGTTCGCGCGGCAACGAGACCGAACAGTCGAACTGCTTGCGGTTGACCGTGCTCAACTCCACCACCACCTTCACGGCACCCTCGACCGCCTCACCCCGCCCGAACCCCGTCATGCTTTTCACGGCCATGCTCTCACGCGCTCCTCTCTCGTCATTCCAAATCCCTAAACGCTCAATTTCCCCTGCACCGCCCAGCAGATCAGCGTGCCTGCGATCGCGCCCAGATACGCCGGGTAGACCACGCACAGCACCGGCAGCCGCAGCATCCCGACATCACGCCGAGCGACCCCGTGGAAAACCAGCGGCACGCCGACCGCCGCCGCGATCACGCAGAGATCCACGCGCGTCTTGGGATACTCATCCCACAGGTTCGTGAGCAACACCCAGAGCAGAGCTGCGGCCACCGCCGCGAATCCGCAGAGCCAGCGCCCGCCCATCCGCCAGCGCAACGGCGTCAAAAGCTGCTGCAGCCCGAACACCCACGTGCCCAGCACAAAACCGCCCCAGAAGATCCAATGGCTCAACGCGTCGTCCAAATAACGGATCGACGCGAAAAGCTCGGGCAGCTTCGCCTGGCTGCCCCGGTAAAAGTTCTCCATGCGGTTGGCCGGATCATGCATCCCCATGCCGCAGGCGATGAAGTAGACCGTCAGGACCATCAGCACTTCGACCGCCCGGCTCGGCCGACCCTGCGCCACCGTCCGCACCAGCAGCCAGAACAGCACCCCGACCGCCGGCGCGAAGACAAACATGGAAAGCGCCTCGCGGATGCGCAGGATATCGCCGAATGGCCGCATCTGCCAAGCCGGCGGACACATGCGGCTGGCCCCGGCCAGCAGGCAGACCGCACCGAACAGCGCGAACAGCCCCAGCAGCCGAGTCAATGTTTCATGGTCTGTACGTTCGGAAGCCGTCACGCGCGCTCCTATTCCTTCGCAGGTTTATTCATCTGCATCTCACAATCCCAACGGAACCGAGCCCTTGAGAGCCGCGCCCTGTTCCACATTCAGCACCGCGCGGATCTGTTCGCCCCGCTCGTCATGCCGGCCCTCATACGGAATCTGCCAAACCGTCCGGCAACCCGGCGCGAGGTCAACCGGCATCTCGACCGTTTCAAGCCGAATGTTCTTCGGGGCGGACAGCGTCACGCGGCCTTTCAAGCCGTGCGCGAGCGGCGCGACCGCAACCACGCGGCACACGCCGCGCTCTTTCTGCGCGTTCACCGACACATTCAGATTGGGCGCGAGCGCCTCCGGCACATAGGAGAGCGTCGGCACTTGCATATATCCCATGGCGTTCATCATCGTGCGCATGCGGTAGGCGGCGTCCTGCATCAGGCACACGCGCCGGTCCATCGCCGGAATCGGCGTGGTGTAGATCCGCAGCTCACCGCCGACGCTCGTCAACACCTCCTCGCGCCAGTCCCCCACCACATCGGCAATCAGCACCACGCTGCCTTCGATACGTTCGCTCACCACGCCGCCGTCATAGTCGAGGGCGCGCCCGCGCACCAGCTCGCGCTGCAGGTCGGCATCCCACCACGCGCTCGGCACGCCGAAACTGAAATCCACCTCCTTGCCCGATTTCATCACGCGCCCGTCTGCTGAAAACAGCCACCGGTTCTCTGTCAGCTTGTGCCCGTCGGCGTCCGCGCCATAAATTTCCAACCCGGGTTGCGTTGGGTCCAGATCGCTGCACATGCCGCAACTATGCACATGCCGCGTGGGCTCCTGCAATTGCCAAATGAAAGCGCCGGTCACAGGATCCAGCAGATGGATGCCGCCCTCTTTGCTCTGCCGCGTTTCGATAATGTACGCCACCTCCATGCCGGGACGCGCCGGATCGATGTCGCCGTAATAGTGCGCGTCAGGATGCCCCTTGCC
>JAGOBZ010000265.1:0-2357 GCA_017999015.1 Kiritimatiellia bacterium | reverse complement strand
TTGATCCACAGCAGCGTCCCGTCGTGCCGCCGCGCCTCAAGCTTGAAAGTCTCCGGCGATTTGTACCAGTATTTGTGCCACGGATCGACATTGCCGCCGGGCTGCTTGATCACGTAATCGAACCGGCCGTCGCCGTCGAGGTCGCCCACACCGACTTTCTGCGCGGTCACGTTTGTCGCGGCCAGCGGGATACGCAGATACGGCGTCTTGCGTCCCTCCAGCGCCAGCGGACTCACTGTCTGCGATGCGCCCGTGAAGCCGGCCGCCGGCTCGACCGCGTAACTCGCCGCGGCATCGAACCGGTTCGTGTCCAGCAAGTCTGTGGTCTGCGTGAGCGGCACCGCGTTGAGTTTGACACGGTCGCCGTCCTTCAGGCGGAAGACGTCAAACGCGATCTTGGGATCATCCTCGCGCAGCAGGCGCCAGCTCACGTAGACGCCCTCCGGCATCTCGACCGCCAGCGCGCCGCGGCCCATGGGCTCTACCGGACGCGTTTTTGCCCAGCCGTCAACCTTGGGCCCCCTGACGATGGGCGGCACCGTTTCGGGCACGACCTGCACGTCATCCACCCAGCAGTCCGAGCGTCCGCCGCCCACGATGCGCACATAGACCGTGTCGACCCCTTCCGGCACCGTGAACCACGACTTGCAGCGCTGCCACCCGGCGCGGCGCGGCTCGGAAGTGCGGCCGATCGACCAACTGACCAGCTCCTTACCCTTGTTGCCCACCACCTGAACAGAGCCGGCACGCGCGTCGCCGTCACGCTTCATCCAGCAGGTGATCGCATACGACTCGCCGGGCTTGACCGGCGTGCGGCGGCTGTTGGTGGCACACCAATCCCTCTCGCCCGTGTGGATGATCCTGAGAGAGCGCGCGCCGTCGTGCCGATCATCCGACAATTCCATACGGCCGGCCCCGCGCTCGCGCGTCCACCAACTCCATTCCGCCGGCTGTCCCTTATCGTCCAGCGTCTCGAACCCGGGATTCACGACCAGTTCCGCCGTCCACGCGTGCAGACCCGTCAGAACCGCGCACACCCCCACCGCACCGAGCATCTTCATTGGAATCCCCGCTTTCATAGCGCACTTCTACGCATTGAGACACCCCTCACCCGTGACAGAGGAAGCATATCCCATACATCCCTGACTGACAAGTCTGTCATGGACACCAAGCGCGTGTCGCGCGTTCCCCGCGCGTTTCAAACGCACAGCCGCGGGGCGCGCGGATAGGGAATCACATCGCGAATGTTGTGCATGCCGGTGCAGAACTGCACCAGCCGCTCGAAACCCAACCCGAACCCTGCGTGAGGCACACTGCCGTAGCGCCGCAGATCGAGATATGCGGCATACTCATCCGGGTTCAGACCGCTGGCGCTCAACGTCGCCTCCAGTACATGCAGCCGCTCCTCGCGCTGGCTGCCGCCGATGATCTCGCCGACCTCCGGCAGCAGCACGTCCATGGCCGCGACCGTGCGGCCATCGTCATTGCGCCGCATGTAGAACGCTTTGATTTCAGCCGGATAGTCGGTCACCACCACCGGACCTTTAAAGACCTCCTCAGCCAGAAAACGCTCGTGCTCGGACTGCATGTCCATACCCCAGCACGGCGCGAACTCAAAGGTTCGTCCAGATGTTTCAAGCAGGCGCACCGCCTCGGTGTAGGTCACGCGGCCGAAAGGCGCGTCGGCCAGACGCTCCAGGCGCGCCAGCACCCCGGGCAGCACGCGCCGGTCAAAGAAGCGCAGGTCGTCCGCGCCGTCGCGCAGCACCGCCTGAAAGAGATGGCGTAGAAACGCCTCGGCCAGCTCGGCATCGTCGTCCAGATCCGCGAACGCCATTTCCGGCTCGATCATCCAGAACTCCGCCAGATGCCGCCGCGTGTTGGAGTTTTCGGCGCGGAAGGTCGGCCCGAAGGTGTAGATGTCGCCCATCGCGCAGGCGTAGGTCTCGCCTTCGAGCTGGCCGCTCACGGTCAGCGCGGCGCGCCGGCCAAAGAAATCCCGCTCGTAATCGACCGCGCCATCCGCGCGCCGCGGCGGCGTGTGCGGATCGAGCGTCGTCACCTGAAACATCGCGCCCGCCCCCTCGCAGTCGCTCGAGGTGATGATCGGCGTGTGCACATAGAGAAAGCCCCGCTCGTGAAAGAAACGGTGCGTCGCGTTCGCCAGCAGATGCCGCACGCGCGCCACGGCCCCGAAGCTGTTCGTGCGCGCGCGCAGATGCGGCAGCTCGCGCAGCCGGTCGAACCCGATCTTCTGTTTGCCGAGCGGATACTCCACAGGCGGCGCAAACCCCAGGACGCGCACGGTGTGCGCCCTGACCTCGACCGCCTGCCCCGCGCCTTCGGAGGCTTCCAGC
>JAGOBZ010000264.1 GCA_017999015.1 Kiritimatiellia bacterium | reverse complement strand
CGACCATTCTCTTCAGCGGCGGGACACTGACTCAGGCGTCCGGCGGCGGGTTGCTGGTCGGCCGAAAGAACAGCGCCGTACTGTCGGTCTCGGGCGATGCCTTTCTGAGCGTTCCGGGTACCCTTTCGCTCGGTGAATTCGCCGGGTTCACCACCGTCTGCAACATCGACGGCGGGGTCGTCGCCGCCCCCCGCATCTTATCGCGTGCCAGGATTGCTGATGGTCCGAATTCGTTAACCTCGATCCTGAACCTGAACGGCGGCACGCTTCGGGCCACCTCGAGTGAACGTTTTATCGGCGGCTCAGGGACCGACTTGAATCAGTACCTGACCGCAGCCTATGTGAAGAGCGGCGGCGCGATCATCGACAGTCAGGCTTACACGATTTCGATCAACCAAGTATTGAACCGCGATCCGGATTTGGGAACAGCCCCTGACGGCGGCCTGATCAAACGCGGCACAGGCTCGCTGACGCTCTCGACCAACGCCACCTATACGGGCGTGACGTCCGTCGAGGCCGGCACGCTCAAGCTGGGTGTTCACAACACGCTCATGGCCGGCAGCCGTGTGCTCGTCTCCTCCAACGCAACCTTCGACGTCAATGGCAAGAGCCAAACGCTCGCGGGCCTGGGCGGCAGCGGCACCGTGGCCAACAACAGCCTGCTGTCCGTGACGCAGACCCTCGCGCCGGGCGGCACCAACGTGATCGGCGCCCTGACACTGGCGGCGACACCCGCCGGGCTGAGCGGTGTCTTTCTTGCGGATGTCGCGGCTGACGGAAGGTGTGACCGTCTGCATGTGCAGGGCGACCTGGATCTCTCTGCTCTGGCACTGGCCGTGGCCGACACGAGCGCATGGAACAGGGATCAGCAGTATGTGATCGCCTCGTACACGGGCACATTAACCGGGCCGTTCGCTTCGGCCGCACTGCCGGATAGATGGCGAGTCCGCTTCGACACCTCCAACCGCAAAGTTTTCCTGAGTTACGATTTCGGCTTGTTGATCATGGTGCGGTGATATCCGGCTCCCCAGCCTCCAACCGATTGCCCGGATAATCCGATTCCGATTCCGGTTGAATGCCGTTGAGTGTTGCCCGTCGGCGTGTTAACATACGACCGTTGTTCGACTACGCAAGGGATGCATTCAAAACAGGGGGACAAGATGCTGGCTGCGCGTGCCATTCGGTCTGTGTTGATAGGCTTGCTCGTGCCCGGGCTCGCGTTGTTCGCGAAAGAGCCGTCCGACCTTCAGCTCTTTCTGCTGATCGGCCAGTCCAACATGGCCGGGCGCGGCAAGGTCGAGCCCGCCGACCAGGCGCCGCACCCGCGCATCGTGATGCTCGACAAAGCCAACGTTTGGGTGCCCGCCGCCGACCCCGTGCATTTCGACAAGCCCAAAATCGCGGGCGTCGGCCTCTGCTCAGAGTTTGCGCGCCGTGTTGCGGCGGCGGAGCCGCAGGCCGCCGTGGGGCTCGTGCCGTGCGCGTTCGGCGGCACGAGGCTAGACCAATGGCTGCCGGGAACGGCGCTCTATACCAATGCCGTGGCGCGCGCGCGCGCCGCCATGCGGAGCGGACGGCTCCGGGCGATTCTTTGGCACCAGGGCGAGGGGGACAGCTCGCCGGCAAAAACCGCCACGTATCCGGCGCGTTTCAGCGGGATGATCGCGCAGTTGCGCACCGACCTGAACGCGCCCGACGTGCCGGTGCTGGTAGGCGAACTGGGGCGGTTCCGCGACGCTTATTCCGGTTTCAATGCGATGTTGCCGCAGGCGATCCAAGCCGTTCCGAACAGTGCGAGTGTCTCTTCAGAGGGGCTAGGCGCGAACAGTGACAATGTTCACTTTAACCGCGAGGCGCTGATCGAGTTCGGGCGACGCTATTTCGAGGCGTACGAGAGACTGCGAAAGGACGCCTCGCAACGCTGAACACGCATTATGTCTTGTGGAAAACAGATGTTGTGGTGGGGACGGTCGGATCCGGAGTACTCTCGGAACGGCGTGGTGCGCGCACACCTGCGGGCGCTCGGCTGGGACGTCACGGATTTCACGCCTGCGGTCTCTCCTTTGGGTGATCTGGAGGCCGCGCTGCGCCGCATGCCTCGGCCCGATGCGGTGTGGGTGCCTTGTTTCCGCCAGCGCGATCTGCTGGCCGCGCGCCGCTGGTGCGACCGCCAGGGCGGCGTGCCGCTCGTGTTCGATCCGCTGATCAGCGCGTACGACAAACAGGTGTGGGAGCGGTTCAAACTCAGGGGCAGTGACCGCGGCGCCGAGCGGTTGCTGGCGTGGGAACGCGCGCGTTTTTCCAGAGCAGACCGGGTGATCGCCGACACGGCCAGCCACGCCGCGTTCTTTGCCGAGACGCTAGAGGTCCCTCGCGAGAAGCTTCATGTGGTGTATGTCGGAGCGGACGAGACGCTTTTCAGGCCCGCGCCGGCGCGCGTGCCGGCCTCGCCGGTCGACGTGCTTTTTTATGGCAGCTTTATCCCGCTGCACGGCGCGAGCGTGATCATCGAGGCCGCCCGTCTCTACCGGGGGCCACCGGTCCGCTGGAGCCTGCTGGGCGACGGCCCCGCAAAGCCGGCATGCCAGCGTGCCGCCGGTATGTTGACGGATATCATGTTTGAAGCGCGCATCCCTTATGCGGCGCTGCCGGACCGCATCCACCGTGCCGATATTTTGCTCGGCGTGTTCGGCGATACGCAGAAGGCCGGACGCGTGATCCCGAACAAGGTGTTTCAGGCGCTGGCGTCGGGGCGTCCGGTGGTGACGCGCGTCTCAGAGGCGTATCCGGCTGCGGCGCGACAGAGCGAGGCGATCGCTTGGGTGCCGCCCGGCGATCCGCGCGCCTTGGCCGATGCGGTGGCGGCGTGGGCCTCAGACCCCGCGCGGTTCGCCGCGCGCAATCAGGCCGCGCGCAGCCTCTACGAAGCCTGCTTCGCGGCGCCCGTGATCCGCGCGCAACTCGCGGCGGCACTGGACGGGCTAGGTTAAATAGGGGGCCAACTCATCGAGCGCGTGCCGGATGTCGAGGTGGTCATAGAAGCGCCTGCACTCGCGCATATTCTCGACCGGGGGCTCGCCGTCCGGGTAGTAGACCGTGTCGAAGACCGTGCGCGACCAAGGGCCGAAAGGCGCGGAGCGCACCCAGTTGGTGGCGCCGAAGAGGCCGATCGTCGGCGTCTTCATCGCGGCGGAGATCTGCATCGCCGCAGAATCCGTGGACACCGTCAGGAAGGCACCCGCAAGCAGGTGCTTAAGCTGCTGGATAGAAGTCTGCCCCGCGCGGTTTTCGCAACGTCCGGCGAGTTGGCCTGCGAGGTGCGAGACATACTCCCGCTCTTCGGGCGATCCTGTCAGTACGAACGGCAGGCCGAAACGCTCGTGCAGTATGGTGCTGATCTCGCGCCACTTGGCGTCGGGCAGGCGCTTGGAAATCCAATGGGGCGAACTGCCCGCATTAAGCACGATGTAGTCGCGCGGCTTGGGCGTGAAATTCAGATCTAGCGGGCCCAACAGGCCGGTGGGCTCTAGGATCGCTTGCCAGGATTCCTGCGCGGAACGCGGGCGGGCTTTGAAGCGGCGCTCGGCGATCCGTCGGGCACCGGACAGGCGCGTCAGCAGGCGGCTGCGGTCGTTGCTCTGCAGGTCGATCAGCAGGTCCAACCGCTGGCGGCGAGTCTCGCGCACGAACTGAGCGAGCGAGCGCAGGCGCTTGTCCTTCAATATGACGAAAGACTCGCATTCATCCTGATAAAGCGCCTGGCCGGGCGCCATGGTCAACACGACCGGTTTGATCTTCAGAGCGCGGATGAACGGAAGGGCCAACGCCAAGTCGCCCAGCGCACTGAATCTAAGAACAGCGATCTTCATTTATGGTGTTGGGTATCCGGGTGAATCGACCGGCGATCTGTCAAACTCGGCGGGTGGGGTGCATGCGGAAGGGGTTACGACGCTCTCGTCCAGCGATCCGGCATACACGACGCGGCGCACCTTCAGGGTCGAGGTCCGTTCCAGCGGGGTGTGGCGCACGAGCAACTTGCGCGGCATCTTGTAGTCCGCCAGCAGGCGACGGCAGCATTCCAGCACGGTTTCGCGCACGAGTGTTTCCGTATCGGTTCCTGTCAGCGGCATCCCCTTGTTGTGCGCGGTGACGGCATCCGTGTCGGGAACCAGGATTGCGCCGACCCGCTCGCCGCTCTCGTCGCCGATGCGGTAACCGAGCACCACGACATCGCGAACGAACGGACAGCTCTCGATGACCTGCTCGATCTCTTCCGGATAGATGTTCTTGCCCTCACGGTTGACGATCAGCGCTTTCTTGCGGCCGCAGATGGTCACGTTATTCTGGCTGTCGATTCTGACCAGGTCGCCGGTGTGGAAGTACCCGTCGCCATCGAACACCTCTGCCGTTGCTTCGGGGTTTTTATAATACCCCTTCATGACGTTCGGCCCTTTGACGCACAGTTCGCCCGCGCCCGTCGCGTCTGTATCCGCCAGCTTGAACTGCATGTTGTCCAGAATAGGGCCGACCGTCCCCGGCACGAAAGCATCCAGACGGGGATAGGCCACGCCCGGCGCGCACTCCGTGAGCCCGTATCCCTCCAGCACCGGAATGCCGACATCCTGAAAGCCTTTCAGCACCGCCAGAGCTGTTGGAGCGCCACCGATCCCGAGGAGGCGCAGCCGGCCGCCGAACGATTCGATGACTTTCTTGCTGACGACGCGCTTGAGCCCCATGCCCAGCAGGCCGCGAGCGACCAGATTCTTGCGAAGTTTTTCGGCGATACGCGCGTACAGTTTCTCAGCCATCAGAGGGACCGCCAGCAAAACCGTGGGCTGCAAAACCGCCATATCTTCGGCGATCGTCCGGACCGAGCGCGCGAAGCTGCAGCACCCTTTGACCCCCAGAGGCAACATGAAATTCGCCGTGAAAGAAAAGGAGTGGAACAGGGGCAGGAC
>JAGOBZ010000263.1 GCA_017999015.1 Kiritimatiellia bacterium | reverse complement strand
CCTTTACGCCGACTACAACACGCTGCATGCCACGAACGGGGCTGCCGTTGGAACTTGGGCCGACCAGTCGGAGGCGCATGCCGAAACCTTGGCGGAATGGCGCACCATGACCGGGGGGCAGGACGCGCATTCGCTCGCGCGTGATCCGCTGTTTACCGCACCGTCGCAGGGCGACTACCGGCTCGCGGCGGGCTCGCCGTGCGTGGATGCCGGTGCCGTCAGCTACTGGATGGCCGGCGCGCGCGACGCCGGCGGCGCGATGCGCGTGGCCGGGGTGAATGCCGACGCCGGCGCGTTTGAAGTGAATGTCCGGCTCGCCGTGCGCGTGCTGCTGCAGGGGCCTTACATCCAGATGGCCGAACCGCCTCACCTGATGACGACGGCCCTCTCGCAGGTCGGCTTTCTGCCGTTGCGTTCGCCGTACGCCGATGCGCCGCGCACCGTGGACGCCGTGCCTTCCAATGTGACCGACTGGGTGCTCGTGCAGTTCCGGCGCAGCCCGGAAGCCCCGCCGATTCTGTCGTACAGCGCGTTTTTGAGGCAGGACGGCTGGCTCGTGGATGAACGGGGCTCGACCGAACTTGCCGTCAATCTGGCAGTGGCGGACGCCTGCCATGTAGGGATCAAACACCGCAATCATCTGGCGGCGCTGTCCGCCGTGCCGCTCCAGTTTGGCGGCCAACCCGTTGTCTATGATTTCACGGTCGCGGCAGACCGGTTTTTCGGCGGAGCCATGGCCTGCGCGGCTCTGGAGTCGTCCGCCGGGCCGGTCTTTGCGCTGCGCACCGGAGATCTCGACGGCGACGGGCGCGCACTGCCGGCCGATGCCGCCATGTGCGGCAGCGCGGCACTGGCGTCGCCCGCCTACCACCGGGCCGACGTGAATCTGGACGGCGCGGTGGACACGGTCGACACGCTGCTGGTGCAGCAGTCGGTGAATGCCGCAGCCGAGTCACCTTTCCCGCAGCCGGAGACTCGCCTCACGGCGACGCTGCGCATCACGCCGCCGCGCGCCACGGTGGTGCCGAACGCGCACGTGACCTTCAATTGCGAGCTGCGTGACGCGATGTCGGTTTCGACGACGGCGGCCGGGGTGCTTTCTGAACCGACACCGGTGGTCTGGCAACTCGTCCCGGGCAGCAGCAACGCCACGCTGACAGGCATTGCCGGCACGTCTCAGGCGTTGTACACCGCCGGCGCGGCGTCCGGAATGCCCGACCGGATCGTCGCGTGGGACGGCAATGGCGTGAGCGGCCGGGCGCTGGTGAACGTGGCCGACACGCAGACGGTCGCCGCGGCCGGACAGGCGCTGATTGTCGCGGGGCGCACCTCGTCCGGGGATCCCTTGTGGCCCGCGACCGACTATCTGGCAGATACGGCTTACAGCACCTTGCGGTATCGCGGATTCTCGGATGACACCCTGCATTATCTGAGCCCGGTGTTGGAAGGCGATGTGGACGAGGTGTCGACTTTTGCGTCTGTCGCGCATGCGTTCACGAACACGGTCAGCGGTGCGGACCGCCTGTTTGTGTATTTGGTGGACCACGGCGGGCTCTCTTCGGGCAACGGGTATTTCCGGCTGAACGGAGATGAGACCGTAACGGCTGCGCAACTGGATGCCTGGCTCGACGCGCTGCAGGACCGCGACCAGACGCCGGTGACGGTGCTGCTGGATTTTTGTTACGCCGGCAGTTTCCTCCCCGCGCTCGGTTACACGGGCACGGCCAGCCGCATCGTGATCGCGGCGTGCGGGACGAACGAGCCGAGCTACTTTGTGTCAGGCGGGCTCGTCAGCTTTTCAGGCGCCTTCTTTTCAGGAGTCATGCTGGGATATGATGTGAACGCCTGTTATCAGATGGCGCAGAACGCCATGAGCACGTATCAGACGGCGGTGCTGGATGACGACAAAGACGGTGCGTCAACCGCCGCGGACGGCGCTGTCGCGGCGCTCATCACACTGGGGCCGACCTTTGCGGCCGCCGCCGATGTGCCGCTGATCGGCGAGGTGTGCGGCAACCAGGTGCTGAGCGACGGCACCTCCGCGCAACTCTGGATCGGCTCGGTGACGGCGCCCGCGCCGCTCACGGACGTGTGGTGCCAGATCGTGCCGCCGGGACATGAGCCAAATCCGGACAATCCGGTGATCACGCTGCCACGTCTCGATTTGGCGTATGATGACGTCTCTGGGCGTTTCCTCGTGACCTACGACGGGTTTACGGTGCCGGGCACGTACGCCGTGACGTTCTATGTGAGGGACAGCGAAAATGGCGTGTCGGTGCCGCGCACCGCCTACGTGGCGCAGCTCGGTTATGCGGACCGCGTGATCCTGGTGGCGGGCGGCGACACCAACAGCGTGGCGTGGCCGGCGATCCGTGCGCTGACCGGTCAAGCGTATGACACGTTGCGCCTGCGGCTCTTCACGCCGGACCGCATCCGGCTGCTCGCGCCCGAGGCGTGGATGGATGCCGACGGCGACGGTTCGAACGACGTGGCGGCGGTCGCCGGCACCAACAGCCTGCGCGAGGCGATCAGCGGCTGGGCCGTGACCAATGACACGGACCGGTTGGCGCTCTATCTGATCGGCGAGGGCACGAACGGCACGTTCCGCCTCTCCGGCGCGGGCGAGAGCCTGGAGACTCAGGCGCTTGCGGCGTGGCTGGGCGCCTATCAACGCACGAATCCTGTGCCGGTGACGGCGCTCTTCGATTTTTCCGGCGCCGGCGCGTTCCTGTCAGCGCTGGCCGATCCCGGCTTGGCCGATAACTATCCGGCTGCCACCCGGACCGTCGTCGCCAGCACGCACGCCGCGCGGGAAGCACTGTTCGCCAACGGAGGCACCGTGAGTTTCTCGCACTATTTTCTTTCCGGCGTGGCGGCCGGCAAGACGGTGGGGCAGGCCTATACCGATGCGCGTCGCGCGATTCGCCGCATTTCAGGTGGCGTGCGCCAGCGGGCGCAAATCGATGACAACCTCAACGGACAACCGAACGAAAAAGAGATCGAAGGATCTCTGGCGGATGAAACCTATCTGGGTTCGGCATTCGTGACCGGGGCGGACGTGCCGGTCATCGGCCAGGTCATGCCGCCCGTGGCGGAGCCCGGAGGCGCGGTCACGCTTTGGGCGGCCGGCGTGTCGAGTATGTATGCGCTTTCAAATGTCTGGTGCGTGGTGACGCCGCCCGGGCAGAGCGGCACAGGAGACCTGACGCGCGTGGATCTCTTATGGGACACCACGTTAGGGCGGTATCAGGCCGTGTGGGAGGGTTTCACGCTGCCCGGGGCGTACATCTTGACCTTTTTCGCCATGGATATGACCGGGCAGGTTTCGGAGCCGTTACAATCCGAAATCTTGCTTGCTGATGCGTACGAACCGGACGGGGATGCGGCGCACGGCGCGACTTATCTGGGTGCGCCCCAGACGCATACGCTGCACACCGCCGCAGACGAAGACTGGATGCGCGTCTATCTGCTGCCGGATTATGTTTACGAGGTCGAGGTGTATCATCTGAGCGAGAGGCTGGACTCCGTCTTGGTTTTGTACCGCGAGTTGCCTGATGGGGGAATTGAGGTTGTCGAGGCGTACGATGACGAAGATGCCGACGCCGGCGAGTTTGCGCTGATCACGTATCCAGAGGAGGGATGGTATTGGGTGCGTGTGCTGCCCTACACGGCGGGGACGAACACGGTCGGCGCGTATGAGTTGAGCATCGATATTCCCGCGGCCGCAGGAACCGGGACGCTGATTGTTTTGGGCGTCGATGACGTGGATGTGAGCGCACTGCCGGCCGGCGCGTATGCCTCGGTCTCGGGGTTTTCCAGCAAGCCGTTCAACGGTGCCAAGAACATCACGTTTGCCGGGCTGAGTTACGGCACCTATCGCGTCGAAGTGCCATTCCCCGCGTATCACATCGCGCGAGAGGATCCCCTGTATCCGGGGCAGGTGCAAAGCCTGACCAACCTCTTTTACGCGAACCCGCGGGAGGTGGTGATCGCAGGCAGTTGGTGCATGGCCGGCTTCGAGTTCCTCTCCACGGTGGCGGTCACCTCGGCCGTGGTGCGCGACGCCTACACCGGGGCTTTTTTGCCCAACGCGCGGTTCGCCTTTGTCGCGACGAGCGGCGCGTTGACCGGCGCGGTGGCCGAGGGCAGCGTCATGCTGACCGCTTACGCCGATCTCTGGCTGAGCGGTGCGGACGGTCGTGCGCCGACCAACATCCTGCTCGGGGCCTGCGGTTGGGATCTGGTGCTGTCGCTTGACGGATACGTGACCAACACGATTTCGCATGCGGTGAGCAATCTCGCGGCCGGTGCGGCCGTTTCGCTGGGCACGCTTGGTCTCGTGCCTGAGGACACCAACGCGAATACGGTCGCGGATGCTTGGGAGGCGTTGTATTTTCCGAACGGCTTTGTGCCGTCGGCCGATGAAGACGGAGACGGGAGCAACAATATCGCGGAATATCTTTGCGGCACTTTGCCGGACGATCCCGCGAGCGTGCTGTGTGTGTTGGCCGCTCAACATGACGCGGGCGGCGCGACGTTGCAGTGGCGTGTCGCGCCCGGCCGCTGTTACACCGTCGAAGCATCAAGTACGCCGAGCGGGATCGGAACGGTGTACGGACCGTGGGAGGCCGGGCCAGGCCAGAGCGTCATGCAATGGACCGATCCCGATTCACCGTCTCACGCCGCACGTTTTTACCGTGTCAAGCTTCAGCACATGCAGCCCTGATCGAGAGGCGCATCCCCGATTGACTTGCTCGAGGACAGGGGCACTGATCGAGAGGTTTCCGGAAAATGATGTTGCGGCGGAACCTCATTTTCGCGTACGATAACTGCGTACCATCGGAGGGTGGGTACGGGGTGTCGTAACGCGGAGGTGACGCCATGTTTCTTGCGCGCGAGGGTCAGTCAATCGATTCGCCGGGATTGTTCAGTCTGTTGATGAATCATTTCCCCGATATGATCCACTCAGT
>JAGOBZ010000262.1 GCA_017999015.1 Kiritimatiellia bacterium | reverse complement strand
AAGGCCCGAGTTCGCAACAGAAAAGTGCGGTCTCGGCGAGACCGCAGCCTTGAGTGAACGCCTTGAGGAACGGCCCCTTTCCCAAGCAAGTGAAACGGGGCTACACCGCCCGCTCGCGCCTGCGGGGGGGGGCGGGACGCATTCGCTGTTGGCACCGGGCTGAGAAAACCGTTATAGTACTCGCAACGATGAGGCGGATGACGTAGAGCCTCTTGCAAAACCCCGCACAGGTTGAACGTGGTGTGCAGGCGTACCGCCTGCAATCCCGAAGTTTTGCGGCCTGTCGGCTGGCGGGACACCTGCATCACTGGGGTTTTGCAAGAGCCAAGGAGAGTGGATATGCAGGCCAGTCAAACCAAGGGGAGTCGCCAAGGAGTCAGGCGCGTGACGGCCGCTGTCGCGACCGTGCTTGCGCTGGGCGTCGTAGGCTGCCGCTCGACGTCAGGGCGCGGCGATGCGGTGGCGGATGCGGGCGGCGCGGGCTCGGGACTGCCCATGAAGACCGGCCAGGTTGTCGCGAACGGCAAGCCGGAGTCCGTTTCCGTGACGGACGGCGGGCTGCGCTCGGCGACGGTATCGTGGTCAAAGCCGGACTTGCCGGTCTACCGCTATCGCGTCGAGCGCGCCGAGAGCGCGGAAGGTCCTTACGCCTGGGTCGCGGACCTGCCCGGTGACGCGCTGACCTTTGCCGACGGCCAAGATCCCAAAACGCGGCTCAAAGATGCCGCCGCCTATTATTATCGGCTCAGCGCCATTCTCGACAAGGAGGGGCGGGTCAGCGAACCGACCGCGCCGGTCAAGACCGTGACTGCGCCGCCGCCCGTGCCGCCCGCCTCGTGCCAGGCTGAGGCGACAGGGTCGCGTGCGGTGACCGTCACCTGGGCCGCCTCGCCCTCGGATGGGCTCAAGCACTACCGTGTGCAGCGTGCTGCTGAAGCCGCGCCCGAGGCATTCGAGGAGGTCGGCACTACGCCGGGCACGGAGTTTGTCGACGGCGGAACGGCTGCGTCGACGCTCAAGGACAGCACCCGCTACCGCTACCGCGTGCTGGCCGTGAACCGTGTCGACGCCGCGAGCGAGCCCTCCCCGTCCGCTTCCGTCCTGACCCAGCCGCCTCCCGTGCCGCCCGCCAAGGTGGCCGCCGAGTCCAACGGCGTGCGCTGCGTGCCGCTCACGTGGGCGGCCAGCCCGGAGCCGGACGTGGTGCGCTACGAGGTCTATCAGGCGCGTTCGGCCGACGGCCCCTTCAAAAAGATCGGCGAGGTGCAGGGGCGTACGGTCACGGCCTTTACGGACGGGGGCGGGAATCCCGGCAACCTGGAGGACGAGGGGACCTATCATTACCGCGTGCGTGCGGTCAACGGCGTGACTGCCGAGAGCGCCGATTCGCAGACGGTTCGTGCGACCACACGTGCGGTGCCGCCGGTCGTGCAGCAGGTGGCTGCGGTGTCCGCACGGCCGCGCGAGGTGCCGGTGGCTTGGGCCGCTTCGCCGGATGACGCGGTGACAGGCTATGAGGTGTGGCGGGCCATGGCCGACAGTGACGAGTGGGCGCAGGTCGCGCGGCTGGGCAGCCGCACCGAAACCAATCATCTCGACCGTGGCGGTCAGAAAGACGCCGCGCGTCTCGGTCTGCTTGCCGATGGCACCGTCTACCACTACCGGGTCATCGCCTTCAACACGGCGAACGTGCGCTCGTCGGCCTCCGTGCCGGTTCAGGCCACCACCAAGGTCATTCCCGCGACGCCGTCAGGCCTTGAAGCGTCCGCGCAGCGTGCGCGCGGCATTCGGTTGACGTGGGCGCCCAATCCGGAAAAAGACATCGGCGGGTATCTCATCGAGGTCTCCAAGAAACCGGACGGCGGATTTCGCAAACTGGCCTACCTGCCGGTGTTCGAAGGAGGGGTGCTTGAGGCCGAGGACACCGGTTTAGAGCCGGGTGCCGCCCGCTACTATCGGGTCCGCGCGATAGACAAAGACGGTCTGGGCAGTTTGTGGAGCGAGACGGCGCAAGGCACGGCCAAACCATTGCCGGACGCGCCGTCGGGCGTGTCGGTGCAGCGTGAAGGCGCGGCCGTCCGCATCGTCTGGACGCCGCCGCCGCAGACTGATGTCGCCCAGTACCGCATTTGGGCGAAGAAGCTGCTGGGCTGGGATCTGCTGGCGACGGTTGAACATCCCGCTTGCGCATGGGCCGTGGCCGATCTGGCCAAGGCGGTGACCGTAGCCGTGACGGCGGTGGACAAGGACCAGTTGGAGAGCGCCAAAAGCGACGCGGTCAAGGTCGATCCGCTTGTCCAGTAGCAGAGCCAAGGAGGATGAGCCCGTGAACAGTGTGTGTGCATATCTCGCGTCGGCAGAGGTGACGGATGTCGGGCGAAAGCGCAGGAACAACGAGGACGCTGTGCTGCGGGTGCCGGAGGCGGGCGTGTTCTGCGTGGCCGACGGCATGGGAGGTGTACAGGGCGGCGAGGTGGCGAGCCAGGCGACGGTTGACGCCCTGCGTGACGCCTTTACCGTATCGCCGGACGCGCCCTTTGCCGTGACGGCCGCGGCCGCCGCGCGGCTGGCGTCGTGTGCCGTGAACCGGGCCAGCCAGTGGATCAAGGCCCGCTCCGAGGAACGCGGCTTGAGCGGAGCGGGCAGCACGGTGGTGATGCTGCTCTTTGACCGCGTGATGCCGGAACAGGCGCGGGTGCTGCATGCCGGCGACAGCCGCGCCTATCGGTTCCGCAAGGGCAAGCTGCAGCAGTTGAGCACGGATCACTCAGTCGCGGCCGCGGCCGGTCTGGCCGATGACAAGAATCTGCCCGCCATGTTCCGGGGCGTGATCACGCGCGCCGTCGGCCTGGAAGAGACGGTGTTGCTGGAGGAGACGCCTGCTGATGTCGCGGCCGGTGACATCTTTCTGCTCTGTTCGGACGGCCTGACCAAGATGGTGCCGGACAAAACACTATCTAAGCTGCTGCGCAAGCATGCCGCTGACGAGCCGGAGACGCTGGCCCGTCTGCTGGTCGGCGAGGCGCTCAAAGCCGGGGGCGAAGACAATGTCTCGGTCGTGCTGGTGCGCGTGGCCGACGCGCTGCCGCAGGGCCCGACGCAGGAGGTGCCGGCGCGCGCTCAGGAGCTGGAGCAGGAAGCCGTGGCCGCGGCCGCGCCGGCCGCAGAGAGAACGGCGGATGACGAAGAACGGGAGACCGGCCAGACCGCCGCGACTGGACAGACGGTGGATTCGGCCGGCTTCGCCGGCGAGGGCGTGACGCCGCCTGAATGGTCGCGCAAGGCCGCCCAGCCGCCGGTTACGCCGGCCACGCCGTTCTCGGGCGAAGGCGAGACCCCGGCCGTGCAGGATGAGCCCGAGCCGGATCACGGCGGCTTCGCGACTGAGCGGATCACGCGGACGGGATTGCCCCCGTTGCGGCCGGCACGCTCGCGGCGATGGGTATGGCTGCTGGCGCTGGCGGCCGCAGCGGCCGCAGCGGGTACGGCGGCCTTTTGGGTGTGGTTGAAACGGTAGGATGGTGTGATGGATGAGAACGGCAAAGAGCGGATCGGCGATTATGAGCTGCTGGCCTTGATCGGTGACGGCGCGCAGGGACGCGTCTACCGGGCGCGCTGTGTCGCCGACGCCCTGCCTTACGTGCGGCAGGACGAGGAGGTCGCGCTCAAGGTGGTGCGCATCACCGGTGAAGACGAGAAGCTCCGGCTCAAGTTTCAGGAGCAGGCCGACATCTTGCGCCGCCTTTCGCACACCCATATCGTGAGTTACCGCGACTGTTTTGCCTGGCATGCCGGCGAGTGGGACGAGGCACAGTGCCTGGTGATGGAACTGCTGGAGGGCGAACCGCTCAGCGACCGGCTCAAGAACGCAAAAAACGGTTTGCCGTGGCCGCAGGTCGAGAGCATTTTCGAGCAGTGCCTCGCCGGGCTGATCCATGCCCGCGAGCGCGGGATCACGCATCGCGACATCAAGCCGTCCAACATTTTCATCACCAAGGACGGACAGGCCAAGCTGATTGACTTCGATATCGCGCGGCGTGACGACAGCGGCCAGATGAGCACGGCCGGCTGGAAAGGCACCTTTGACTACATGGCGCCGGACTTCATCACGATCAACGGCTTTCATGGCGATGAAGTCTCGGACATCTTCAGCCTGGGCGTCTGCTTCTATCAGGCGCTGACCGGCGCGCTGCCGTATGAGCCGCTGGGCGAGACCGCGCACATCGGGTATCTCAACCGCTGGCGACATGCGTCCGCGCCGTCGCCCTCGTTTCGTCCGGGCGTTTTCCGCGTGCTCAGCGCCGCCAAAACGGTGATCGCCAAATGCCTGACGGTGCGGCGCGAGGAGCGCTACCCCTCGTTCACGGCGCTGCTGGAGGATTTCCGCAAGATCCGCTACCGCCGCCTGCGCCACAAGAACAAAGAGGAGTACGAGCTGCTGGCCGTCTTGGGGCGCGGCGGTTTCGGCGAAGTCTTCAAGGCGCGGCGCGTCAGCGACGGCCTGCTGGTCGCGGTCAAGTATCTTTTCTCGGAAAAGCAGTCGGACCGCTTTCTCAAAGAGGCAAAGATCCTGCAGCAGTATCCGCACCCGAATCTCGTCAAATATGTTGATTTCATGGTGCTGGAAGGCACGGGCGGCGAGAAGCAGTATTTTCTCGTCATGGAATTTCTCGAAGGCATGCCCGGCTGGACGTTGCGCCACCGCATCAAGAACGAAGGCGGACTGGATGTGGCCGAGGCCGTGCCGCTCTTCTGCAACTACCTCGGCGCGCTGCAGTTTCTGCATCACAGCGCGCGGCCGATCATCCATCGCGATATCAAGCCCGGCAACCTCTATGCGCCGATGGGCCAGCCCGACAAAGCCAAGATTTCGACCTCGGCGTGGCGCGCGACGTGTCCGGCACCGTGACCGTCGGCGGCGTGCCGGGAACGCAGGACTACATGGCGCCGGGGTTCGCCGAGGCCGGCGGC
>JAGOBZ010000261.1:3485-4986 GCA_017999015.1 Kiritimatiellia bacterium | reverse complement strand
ACGACAAACACTTCATCACCGGCAACCGCGCTTCGGAAAAAAGCCGCGGGCTCAACCCCGCGAGCTGGCCGTATGAAACGCTGGTGACGCGCGGGTATGCGCTGGTGACCGCGTGTTACGGCGACATCGCGCCGGACGACAAGGTGCTCTACACCAACGGCGTGCACGTCCTCTTCCCGCCCTCCACGCCCGGCGTCGGCAATGACACCACCGCATTGGGTGCATGGGCCTGGGCGCTGATGCGCGGCATGGATATGATCGAGCGTGAACCCGCGATCGATGCCCGGCGCGTCGCGGCGGTCGGCTGCTCACGCCTCGCCAAGACCGCTCTGCTGGCCGGCGCCAAAGACGAGCGCTTCGCGGTCATCATCCCCAACCAGACCGGCGGCGGCGGCGTGCCGCTGGCCAAGCGCGACTACGGCGAAAATGTCGCCCTGCAGAATCAGAACTTCCCTTACTGGTTCTGCGGCAATTTCCGCACGTACAGCGACAACGAGGCGGCGATGCCGTTCGACCAACACATGCTGCTCGCCGCCTGTGCGCCGCGCCGCGTCTATGTCTCCAGTTTCCCCGGCCGCTGGTTCGATCCATACGGCGAATTCCTCAGCATGAAAGCCGCCGAACCGGTCTGGCGTTTTCTCGGCCATGACGGACTGCCGGCCGACACGTGGCCCGACGACCTCGCGCCGGCTATCGGCAGCCACCTCGCCTACCACCGCCGGCCGTTCGAGCACGGCATCGCAACCTACGACTGGCAGGCCTACCTCGCCTTCACGGACAAGGCGTTCGGCGTCGCCATCGATTGGCAGCCGACGAAAACCGACACCTGGAAGCGTTTCACGCGCCACCATTTCACGGTGGACGGCAAACCGTGCTGGGTGGCCGTCCCCCCCAACCCGCGCCCCGGCAACCCGTGGGTCTGGTGCATGGAGTTCCCCACGGCCTTCGATGACCGCACCGGCGTCGTGCCGCTGGTCGAGAACGGTTTCTATTACGCCCACATGAGTGTCGGCAACACCTTCGGCAGCCCGGCCGCACAGAAGCATTTTGACCGGTTTTACGCGCACATGACCGCCAAGGGACTCAACCCGCGCGTCTCGCTGGTCGGCGTCAGCCGCGGCGGTCTCTACGCCTACCGATTTGCCTTCCGCAACCCGGAGCGCATCGTCTGCGTCTACGGCGACGCGCCGGTCTGCGACTTCAAGAGCTGGCCCGGCGGCAAGGGCAAAGGTAAGGGCAGCGCCGGCGACTGGCAAAGTCTGTTCACGCACTACGGATTCAAGGACGAATCTGAAGCCTTGTCTTATCCCGAAAATCCCATTGACGTGCTTGCGCCGCTGGCCGCCGCCAATATCCCGCTGATTCATGTGGTCGGCGATACCGACGACGTCGTGCCGGTTGCAGAAAACACGGCGGTGATCGAACGGCGCTACACGGCTTTGGGCGGCACGATCACCGTCTTTCACAAGCCTGGCGTCGGCCATCATCCGCACGGCCTCGA
>JAGOBZ010000261.1:0-3385 GCA_017999015.1 Kiritimatiellia bacterium | reverse complement strand
GCGATACCGACGACGTCGTGCCGGTTGCAGAAAACACGGCGGTGATCGAACGGCGCTACACGGCTTTGGGCGGCACGATCACCGTCTTTCACAAGCCTGGCGTCGGCCATCATCCGCACGGCCTCGATGACCCCGCGCCGGTGGCCGCGCTGATCCAGGCCTACACGACACGCAGGGATCTCGAGAACTGCCAGTGACGCGGAACACCTCCGACATCCTGCTGGTGGCCGTTAATGCGAGATACAGCCACTGCGCCTTCGCCCCCCGATCACTGATCGCCAATCTGGGACCTCTCGCGCCGCGCGCCGGCCTGCTGGAAAGTGACTTGGAGATCACGCCGCTGCAGCTTGCCGAACGTATCGTCGCCCGCGCCCCGCGCGTCGTCGGTTTTTCTGTTTATCTCTGGAACGTGCGCCTGATCGAAGCCACCGCGCGCCTCCTGCGCGTGGTCGCTCCCGGCACGCGCCTCGCGGCCGGCGGCCCCGAACTCACCGCAGACTACCCGCACGCCGACCTGTTCGACACCGTGATCGTAGGTGAAGGCGAGTCCGCTTTCCGCGCCTTCTGTGAAACCGCGCTGACCGGCGGCGGCGATTTTCCACCGTCCTCCGTCTTGACCTGTGAAACAGGTGAAGACCCCGCCACGCTCGCGTTACCTTATGATCTCTACGCCGACACCGATCTCGCCCGGCGGACCGTCTATGTCGAGACGAGCCGCGGCTGTCCGTTCTCCTGCGCCTACTGCACATCGGCCGGCACGGGCCTGCGCCTGATTCCTCTTATGCGCCTGTTGCCGGCCTTTGACGAACTCTGGCGGCGCGGCCTGCGGCGGTTTAAATTTCTCGACCGCAGCTTCAATGCGCCGGCTGAACACGCCTGCGCGGTTCTCGACTTTTTCCGCAGCCGCGTCACCGAAGACACCTGCCTGCATCTGGAGATCCAGCCCGACCGGCTGCATCCGGACGTGCTCAGCCGTCTGGCTGCCTTCCCGGCCGGCACCCTGCATCTTGAAGTCGGCATCCAAACCCTGACCCCGCACGTCGCCGCCACGATCGGACGCAGTCCCGATACCGCGCGCACGCTTGAAACGCTGCGCGTTCTGACGCGCGAGACCGGCGCGACCGTTCACGCCGATCTGATCTTCGGGCTGCCCGGCGAGGACGAGCACGCCTTCGCGCGCGGCTTCAACACCCTGGTCACCGTCTGTGATCCGCCGGAAGTGCAGGTCAATTGGCTCAAAGGCTTGCCGGGCACACGCTTCGTGCGCGAAGCGCAACGGCTCGTCCTCGCCTTCAACCCCGAACCGCCCTATGAGCTGCTGCGTTCAGACGCGATGGATTTTGCAACGCTGTCACGTATCCAGCGCTTTGCGCGCTGTTGGGAGCTGGTACACAACCGCGGCCATTTCAACGAGGCATGCCTCCGCCTTCACGCGCTGGCCGGCGGCGATGTCTACGCCTGTTATCAGGCGCTGGCCGATCATCTGTGCGCGGCCGAAGGCAAGCTCTTTGCCATTTCGCGTCCCCGCCTCGCCGCTCTACTTGACGATTTTCTCGCCCGTCCCCTCACCCAACTTTACGCCCCTGAAACTTCCCCACCCCTATGAGTGTTGAATCCGTCACCCCCTACGACAGCGGCGCGAGCAAGCGTGAACAGATCACGCAGGCCTTTGACGTGATCGCGCACCGCTACGATCGTCTCAACCGCATTCTTTCGCTCGGCATCGACCGCGGCTGGCGGCGGCGCGCGCTGCGTCTTCTCGCACAGGATGCGCCGCCGGACCGTGTGCTCGACGTGGCGACAGGAACGGCAGATTTCGCGATCCTTGCGGCGCGCCTGCTGCCGCGCGCGCGCATCACGGGCATCGACCTGTCGGCGGGCATGCTTGCGTCGGGCCGCGCCAAAGTCCTGCGCGCGCAACTGGGCGACCGCATTGACCTGGTGCGCGGAGACGGCTTGGCGCTGCCGTTTGCGGATGCGTCTTTCGACGCCGTGACCGTCGCCTTCGGCGTGCGCAACTTTGAAAGCATCGCCGCAGGCTTGGCGGAGATGCACCGCGTGCTCGCTCCGGACGGCCGCGTGGTGATCCTTGAGCTCTCGCAGCCAGAACGTGCGCCGATGCGTCCGCTCTTCCGCGTTTATCTCAGGGCCGTCATGCCGCAGCTCGGACGGCTCTTCTCAGGTCACGCGCGCGAATACCGATATCTGCCGGCCTCGATTGAGCAGGTCCCGCAAGGCGAGGCCATGCTGGGACTGCTGCGCGCGGCCGGCTTTGACGCATGCCGCGCGGTGCGCTACACCTTTGGCGTCTGCTCGTGCTATACCGGCCGCCGGACATCCTGAATGTCACGGTTTCAGAAAGCGGTCAAAAAAATCGCAGGCGGCATCCACCGCGATCTCGTGTCCGCCGTCAAACCAATGGAGGGCCGTGCGGTCCGACAGGCCGAGCCGCGTGTACAGGCGCCGCACGCGGGCGTACTCGTAGCCGACGAACTCATCCCAGGCTACGCCGTCCGCATGACCGCGCTGCGCCATAAACGGGCGCGGAATCATCAGACAGGCAAGGTCGGAATAATTGAACGTGCTGCCGATATCGAACTCAAACATCTCGTACTCGTCCCACAGCGCGAAACTGAAGGGATAGCGGGTCGAGGCCATTTTGACGATGCCTTCATTGAAATCCCCCGTCGACACCGCCAGACAGAAGCGCGTCATCACCGGCGGCACGCGAACCGCGGTCTTGCCGCCATAAGACTGCCCGATAAACGCGATGCGCGCGCCGTCCACAAACGGCAAGGTGTCGAACCAATCGAACATCTGTTCGTACTGGAGGTGGATGTACGAGTAGAGCGTCCATTGCAGCGGATTCGCCTTGCGGACAAGCTGGCGGTAACGGTCCTCAAACACATACGGATTCTGCGGTGAAAACACGAGATAGCCCCGTTCCGCAAGGCGCGGCGCGATTTCGTAATAGGTCTGACGCCCGCCGTTTTTCAACGCCATCAGCGTGCGCGGCGTGCCGCCGCGTCCGTGCTGAGCGACAATCACCGGTCGGCGCTCGCCGGGTTGAAGGCCGTTCGGGACCAGCAAGTACCCGTAGAGCATGAAATCAGGCAGCACGTCCAGCACCACCTCATAGCACACATAAGCGGCCGTCCGCTCGACCACGCGCGTGCGGGGATTGAGCGCCGCCCGCGCGCCGTGGATGCGCCCCATCACCTGCTCCAGATAGTACGTGCGATACGCGTCGGCTGAGCGGTCAAACGCTGCGGGCGATGACACGTCAAGGCCGGCAAGAAACGCATGGCGCACCGCCGGCGAAACCGCCAGCAGATGCTGCGAAAACGCATTCATGCCTTTGACCAGCCGCGCTTCACGCGCCGCG
>JAGOBZ010000260.1 GCA_017999015.1 Kiritimatiellia bacterium | reverse complement strand
GTGCAACTCGCCAACGGCGCCACGCTCGATCTGGGCGGCACCGTGCAGACGCTGTCCGGCATCGACGGCAACGGCACGGTCAGCAACGGCACGCTGTCCGTGACGAGCGACCTCTGGCCCGGCGGCGACGGCACGCTCGGCACATTGAAGATCGTTGACGGCAGCGTGTCGGGTAGCGCCACGCTGCACGTCGATGTGGCGGCCAGCGGCCAGTGCGACCGCCTGGAAGTCGACGGCGACCTCGATCTGAGCGGCCTGAGTCTGACCGTCGCGAATCCCAATGAGCTTTCGCGCAGTCAGACCTACACGCTACTGACATGCAGCGACACGCGCACCGGCACATTCAGCAGCGTGACGGTGCCCGACAGCCGCTGGCACGTGGTCTACCGCTCCGACGGCAGCGTGCAACTGCTCTTCGCGGGCGGCACGTTGATCAAAGTCCGGTAGCACATGCGGTCAGAAGCCGGGAATCAGCGGGCCCCGCCCTTGCCTGTTCAGCGGCTGGACGAGCGGACGCTCGTCCCTCCCCTGCGCCGGGAGGGGCAAGCGTCCGCTAACCCTCGGGTCGGGCCGTAAGGCAATGAGGGCGCATGGCAGTTCTGTTGGGGAGACCTTCTCATAGAAGGATTACGATTATGAGACATCGGCCCCAACAGAACGGCCATGCGCCCATCGTCTGGGGGGCTTGCCTTGAAGTCCTGTGTGGCAGCGTGTATACTCAAATAAATTATGAAAAGTGTAGCACTCATCAAGGGCGTGTTTACGGACGAGACATCGCGAACAGTCGTGTTTTGTGCCGTGTCTCTGCCGGCGCTGGTGTGGAGCTTCATGATGAACGGCGGGCACTCCCATGCGGGCCACGGGTTTACGTTGGCGACGCTGTCTGATCCGGCATGGCTTTCCATCGTGTTGTGCGGTGTGCCGATCATCGTGTTCGCTTTCCGGAAGTTTTTAAAAACGGGCAGCATTCGGGCGGGAATGCTGGTGAGCGTGGCGATGATCGCCTCGGTCGGAATCGGCGAGATCTTCGCGGCGGGCGAGGTGGCTTTCATCATGACGCTGGGCGAGATGCTGGAGGCGCACACGTTGCGTAAAGCCCGTGCCGGTATCAAAGCCCTGCTTCATCTCGAGCCCAAGCAGGCGTGTCGCGTCCGAAAAGGCTCAGAGGAGATGGTGGACGTCGATTCGTTGGCGGCGGGCGATGTGGTCCGCGTGAGGCCGGGCGAGATGATCGCGGTGGACGGCGTGGTGTTGACCGGCAACACCTCGGTCGATCAGGCGATCATCACGGGCGAATCGCTGCCTGTCGACAAAGCGGCGGGCGACAGCGTCATGGCGGGGACCATCAACCGTTTCGGTTCCATGGACGTGCGCGCGGTGAAAGCGCCCGCCGAGTCCACGCTCAAACGTATCACGCGGCTGATTGAAATGGCGCAGAACAACAAGGCGAAGGTCGTGAGGCTTGCGGACCGGTGGGCGTCGTTTCTCGTGCCAGCCGCCTTCGTTACGGCGCTGGCCGTCTGGCTTGTTACTGGCGAATTAATCCGCGGCGTGACTATTTTGGTCGTATTCTGCCCGTGTGCGCTGGTGCTGGCCACACCGACTGCAGTCATGGCGGGTATGGCGAATCTGAGCCGGTATGGCGTTCTTGTGAAATCGGGAGAGGCGATCGAGGAGATGGGCCGCATTAAGACCATGGCCTTTGACAAGACCGGTACGCTGACCTACGGACGGCCTTCCGTAGCGAGCGTGGTGTCGGTGACGCCCGAGTATACGCCCGATGCATTGCTGCGCCTTGCGGCAGGGGCTGAAGCGCGATCGGAGCACCCGCTTGGCAAGGCCATCGCCGGCGCCGTCTCCGATGCGCCTTCTCCCGCATTCTTCAAGATGGTGCCGGGACAGGGCGTGGAGGCGGATGTCGACGGCGTGAGGATCGCGCTGGGAACATCGACGTGGCTGGAGTCGCGTGGGAGTGGGATCGACGAAGAAGACCGGAAGCGGATCGAAGAGGCGCGCGAGTCCGGGCAGGCGATCGTCGCGGCGGAGATCAATGGCGGTTTCGCGGGCTGGATTGCGCTCGCGGACACGCTTCGCGATGATGCAAGGAGCATCATCGACGCACTCCGGCGAAGCGGGATACGCAAAATGCTGTTGCTGACCGGCGACCATTCGGCGGCGGCTCACCGGATGGCGGCGGCTGCGGGGATAGATGACGTCGAGGCGAATCTCCTGCCGGAGGACAAGGCGTCGCTGGTGTTGAGCCACGTCGACGAGAACGAGGCGATCTCCATGGTTGGCGACGGCGTCAACGACGCCGCAGCCTTAAAGACGGCGACGGTTGGCATCGCGATGGGCGGGATGGGAAGCGATATCGCGGTGGAGGCGGCGGACATCGTGCTGATGCGTGACGATATCCGGTTACTGCCGTATCTCGTCGTCATGTCGTGCAAGACGCTGGCCAACATCCGCGTGAATATCTGGGCGTCGCTTTTGATCAACAGTTGCGCCATTTTGCTGGCCGCTACGGGGCGCCTCGGGCCTGCGGCGGGGGCGTTGGTGCACAATGCCGGGTCGCTGTTCGTGGTGATGCACGCGGCGATGCTGTTGCGGTGCAAGCCTGACGTATCCGCTACCTGACAGAAATGATCAGCCCGGTCGAGCCCCACGTTGACAAGCCGGATTGGTGGGAATTCTACGGAGCGGTCGGCTATTCTTGGCAGAACCTTCACGTCCTTGGAGAACGCGATGACGACCAGCGCCCAGGCGAAAAGGACCTTGAAGACGCTCCAGAGCCTGCGCCGGCTCACGATTTGCGAGGTCTTGCGCTCCACGAGCTGGTGTTCGGTCGGCTGATCGGATGCGCTTCCTTGACGCTTGCGGACGCGGCTGACATACTGGCGGGAATCAGTGGGCAGGCATGCTCGACGCAATGTGCTGCAGGCTTGCGGATGGCGGCGGGTTTTCATAGAGGGCAGAACGATGAAGAAGTTTCTGATTCTGGTGGCGGTGCTGCTTGCCTGCTACCTGTATTACGGCGGGTGGATTGGGGTGCATGCGCCGGAGGCCGCCGGGGAAGCCGCCGTAGCCGCGTCGTCGTCGTCCGACTCTTTCCTTGCCGACGCCTACGCCAACCGCAGGAGCGACCTCCAGGTCTCGGGCGAGGGCACCGTGATGAAGCTGCTGCCGGACGACAACGAGGGCAGCAGGCACCAGAAGTTCATCGTCAGGCTGGCATCTGGCCAGACGCTGCTGGTCGCGCACAACATCGACGTCGCGCCCCGGATCCGGTCGCTCCGCGCCGGCGACCGGGTGCAGTTCGCGGGCGAGTACGAGTGGAGCGACAGGGGCGGGATCATCCACTGGACGCACAGGACGGTTTCGGGGCGGCACCCCGGGGGCTGGCTGAGGCACGGGGGGCGGACGTACCAGTGAGCGCGATGTCGGTGCGATACACTGCCGTGGTTTAGCGACGTCAAACCTGTGCGGTTGCTGAGGAGGCGGATATGAATAGGCTTATGGCGCTTTTGGCTCTGTTTGTGACGGGGTGCGTCGGGATACCCGGCAACGTGAAGCCGGTCGGCAATTTCGATGCCGGGCGGTATCTCGGGAAGTGGTACGAGATTGCGCGGCTTGACCACGGGTTCGAGCGCGGCCTTTCCCGCGTGTCGGCGGATTACAGCCTCAGGGATGACGGCGGCATCAGGGTATTGAACCGGGGCTACTCCGCCGCCGAGGGCAAATGGAAAGAAGCCGAGGGCAAAGCCTATTTCGTCGGGCCTAAGGACGTCGGCTACCTGAAGGTCTCGTTCTTCGGCCCCTTCTACGGATCGTATGTGGTCTTGGATCTCGACCACGAGAATTACAGGCACGCGCTCGTGTGCGGCCCCGACCTATCCTATCTGTGGATTCTGGCGAGGGAGCCGCGGATCGACGACGGCGTCAAGGCCAGCCTCACGGCAAAGGCGGCGGCGCTGGGCTTCAACACAGACAAACTGATCTATGTCGAGCACCAGTGATATCCCAAATCCATAAATAAGGAGCGTGATTATGGCGTTTGCAGGGAATCTGCTGTGGTTCGTTTTTGGCGGAGGGTGCTTCGCCTGGTTGGCCTGGATACTTCTGGGCCTGCTGCTCTGCTGCACCGTCGTCGGCATACCGTTCGGCATGGCCGCGTTCCGGATCGCGGGATTCGCGGCCTTCCCTTTCGGGAGGGAGCTTGTCGACGCCCGGTTGCTGGGTGAAAAGAGGATTTGCGGAACCGGCCTCGCCAATTTCCTCTGGATCATATTGGCGGGTCTGTGGCTGGCGATCGCGCACGTGCTTGCCGGCATCGGTTGTTTCCTGGCCTTCGCACTGGTGTTCCCCGTCTTTTTCGGCATCGCCCATTTCAAGCTCGCCGGCATCTGCTTCGCGCCCCTCGGAAAAAGGCCGGTCACCAGGGAAGTGGCCGAAGAGGCGCGGATGAGATCGGCGAAGGCGGATCTCGATCAAAGGCTGACGAAGTAGGCTGAAGGGGAAGCGTCTCCGCACATTCCTTGCCCATAACTTGAGCGTTGAGAGTTGAACGTTGAGCGTTGAAAGTTGAAAGTTATCCCCTCAATCATTCGCGGCGCAGCCGCGCGGCGGGCTTGCCGATAAAGCCGATGTCGCCATGGCGCTGAGGGTGCGATACACTGTCTTGGTTTTGTGACGGCAAGCGGGCTGAAGCACAGGCTGTGCCGGGGAAAATGACGGGAGATGGCGGGATGAGAAAAAAGGCGGATGCTGAGTATCCGGCGGCCACTATGGCGGTGTACGGCCCCGACGACAGGCGCGCAACCTAGATGGTCGTGGCGATTGTCGGGAGCGCGAAGGCGGAGCCGGCCCCATGCGGAAATGGGTGTCGTGGCTCACGGACGTGCGGGCTGACAAGAAGGTTGCGCAGGAGCTCAAGGAATTCCTGAAGGAGCACCGCGTCAAAAGGGTCATTGCCGTCGAACGGATCATCG
>JAGOBZ010000259.1 GCA_017999015.1 Kiritimatiellia bacterium | reverse complement strand
GGCCGCGGTCGCGGGCGTACCGCAGCACGCGCTTGCGCAGCTCGCCGCGGTATTGCAGCGGCCATGCGCTGGTGCGGTCATCGTAGGAGCGCGCCACCGCCTCGGGCATCGGTGCGTCAGCCGGCGGATACGGCACCGTCTCGGGAAACGCTTTCTGGAAAAGGTCGTCCATGCCGATGCGCAGCATAAAGAGGTTCAGGCGTTTCTTGAGGATCCAGTCGATCTCCCGCTCCCACTGCTCCGGCCCCCAGTGCTCGGCCTGGAACCGGTCGAGGCTGCGGTGCGCGAAATAGCGGATGCCGCGATAATGAAAACGCGGCGCTTCGCTGACATCAAGTCCGTCCATTTCGATCACAGACTTTTTCGGCACCACATCTCCATCCCAGAAGTAGCGGCAGTCCGCTTGGCGCTCGAAGAAATCGTAGACCGCATAGAGCGTACTGCGTCCGTTGCCGCCTGCGAGAAAGAGAAACTTGCGTCCGTCTTTTTCAGCGGACCTGATCCGATAGGCATCTGTGTCCGCACCCACATTCAGAGCAGGAATGAGTTTCTCTTCCACCGCCGTGCGCGCGAAGCGGTTGACGCTGTCGGAGCCGATCACGACAAGATGCGCCGACGCATCGGCCTCAACGGCCACGGCCAGGCGGGTCCCGGTCACCGCCTCGTAATACTTCTGAAACTCACGCGCGGCCACCGCGTAGGCCGGCGGCGCCGCTGCGGGCTCCAGAATCTTCCACTCGGCGCCCGCCGCCGCACACGCGGCAGCAACCGCAACACCCCATAACATCAACTTCCACTTCTGATCCATCTCACTCTCCTATAACTTGGCCGAAGTCTAGCGCGGCGAGTGGTTGTTCTCGGGAAGTTGATAGTGGTAAAACCCTGTATCCCGATAACCCTTCACCGGAATGTCCCATCCGACCTGCCGCAGGTGGTGTGTGAAAACCAAGCGGTCACTGCCGAGCGGCCGCGTCCCCCACATCGCATGGGCCGCATTCCAGTAGATCGGGTGCATGGAGAGCCCGTACAAGTGGTGCCACGTGGTGCTGAGCATGCCGTCCAGGCCGAGCGCCTGGACCGCGCCGCTCTGCCCCTCGTATCCCGCCCGGATCTCCCAGGGGCACGCGAGCACCGGGAAACCCTTCGACTTGAAGTGGCGCAGTGTCGGAAACGTCTGGCCCTCTTTCTCGCCCTTGACCGGGGGGCCGTAGAACCAGTCGCAGATCACCACATCGCGCGGCAGCGCATCCAGCAGGGCGTCCGCCCAGTCTGCTCCGTTCGCGTAATACCCCTTCCAGCGCGGATCGCCTTTGCGGAGGAGCATGTCATGCCAAACCATCATACGGCATTCGCGAGCCGCCAGCGCGTCGTGAATGCGCGTCAGACAGGCGGCGACCACCTTCGGGTAGTCCGAACGGCGGCACCGCGCGCATGTGCCCATGTCGTCGGCCTCGTCGCATCCGGCGTGGAAATAGGGCGGCCGCCCGTAGGCGTCGTGCAGTTCCAGCGTCAGCTCCTCCAGCAACGCCACCGCTTCAGGGTTGCTGTGGCACCACGTCCATCCGTTCGGCTCGAACAAAGGCTGCAGCGAAGGATTGAAATCAAGGATCGCATGTTTGCCGGAGATGCTGCGCGAGCCCGAGGCATGGCCGAAGAGGTTGAGCTGCGGGATCAGCGTCACGCCCAGCTCACCCGCGATCTTGACCAGCCGCTTGACCTCCCGCCGGGTCATGGGGCTGCCGGGCCACGACAGCTCCGGATGATTCTTAAAGACAAACATGCCCCATGATTCCAGCACGATGTAGTTCATCTTGTAATACGCCGCCAGCCGGATATAGCGCTCGATCTCAACCGGCGTGTTTTCCGGAAACCAGCAGAGGTGAAACCCGCGGAACGCCATCGCCGGCGCGTCGTCGATGACCGTCTCAGGAATGAGATGCGCCGTCACTGCGCGCGTGCCGCGCGCCGGCTCGGCGAGTTGGCGCAGCGTGCGCATGGCGTTGCGCGCGCCGCCCGCGTCGGCAGCATCGATACGCAGCGCGCCTTTGGAAGCATGAATCCGGTAGGCGTCTGCGATCTTTGGCGCGGGATCGTCTGGCTCGGCCGCGCTCACCTGCGGCCTGCAGCCGAACCATGCCTTGAACATCGCGCGCACCTGCTTCCGGGCCAGGTCGCTCTCCTTCGCGCAGGCCAGCGTCACCGCGAGCGTGTCATCCAGCACCACCTCCGGCCCGTCGCCCAGCTCGACGCGTTGCGGCGCCGGCACCAGACGCGCTTTGACAAGCCCGGCCTCCCGCTCATTCAGCGGAACCGCATGCGTGAAGCATGCCGCGCAAACAACCAGAGCCATCCAAGTTTGTTTCTTCATGTCCCCCTCCATCCATAGGTGTGATGACAACAAGCCTCAAAACGCTGATGAGGGCAGTATATCTGAAACGTGCCGCCCCCGCGTTTGATTTCGGCCATGAACTTTTTTCAAACACGCCCCCAGACAAAAACGCGATTGCAATTTTCAGCCAACGCAGGGATAATGCCAAGAGTGTGTTTGAACTCGTTTGAAAGGATTTGAATCATGGTCTCCCGCCGTCATCTTCTGAAGCTTACGGGTAGCGCCGCCGCTGTTTCCGCCCTCTCGTCCTGCACCACCGCATCGGTCAGCGCCGCCACCCGTCGGCGCGCGCTCGGCGCCAACGACCGTATCCGCATCGGCGTCATCGGCTGCGGGGACCGCGGCCGCAACGCCCACATGAAGGGGATCTACCGGCACGTCAAAGAGACCAACTTCGAGATCGTCGCGCTCGCCGATCCGTGGCGTGTCGCGCGCGAAACCGCCAACGGCCTCGTGAAGGAGTGGTTCGGCCGCGACGCGCAGCAGTTCGTCTCCTACCGCGAGCTGCTTGCTGTCAAGGATCTCGACGCGGTGATGATCGCCTCCTGTGACCTGCATCACACCGCACACCTCGAAGCCGCGGCGCGCGCAGGCCTCCACATCTACTGCGAGAAGCCCCTCGCGGTCGAGTTCCCGGACCTCGTGCGCGCGGTCGACGCGGTCAAGGCGGCCGGCACCGTCGTCCAGGTCGGCACCCAGATCCGCAGCCTGCCCTCGATCGTCGGCGCGCGCGAGCTTTTCCGCACCGGCATCTTCGGCCGCATTTCGCGCGTCGAAGAGTGCCGCAACGCGGAACGTCCCTACTGGTACCACTATCTCAAAGAGGTGCGCCGCGAAGACGTGGACTGGAAGGAGTTCCTGCACGGCCTTCCCGACCGGCCTTTCCGCGACGACATCTGGTCCGGCTGGTACGGCCACTACGAATTCACGCGCGGCCCGATCCCCAATCTCGGCGCGCACTTCATCGACCTCATGAACTATATCACGGGGGCCTCGCTGCCCACTTCCTGCGTCTGCCTCGGCACCCGTTCGGCCACCTGGCAGGACGAGCACCACTTCACCTGCCCGGATGTGATCCAGGCCACCTGGACCTATCCAGAGGGCTTCCTTGTCAGCAGCTCAAACAACCTCGCCAACAGCTCGGGCTCGATCCGCAAAATCTACGGCGAAAAGGGCTCGCTCGACATCAGCAACTGGAGCAAGCCCACTTACGACTGCGAAGGCGCGCCGCGGCGCGACGGCAAGATCCGCGGCAAAAACGAGGTGCAGCCGGTCGATCATCCCGACCACTTCCTTGACTGGCTCCAGTGCCTGCGCAGCGGCAAGACGCCGAACGCGTCGATCGACGCCGGCTATCAGCACGCCGTGCCGGTCATCATGGCCATGAAGTCGTTCGAGAGCGGACGCAAAGCGCTCTACGATCCGGTGCGCCGCGCGATCACCCTCGCCTGACGCGAGCCGATCCCGATCCGTCACAAAGGCCTATCATGACGTTCCTTCAAGCCTCAGCAGCCCTGCTGTGCGCCACGCTCACGGTTTCGGCCGCCGCGCCGCTCTTCGAACGCGCCCCCGCTCAATAGGCGCTGTCGGCACCCGCCCGCGGGACCCGTGCAGCGCGAGGAGATCCGCATGACCCGACACCTCGTTTTCATCGCCGCCTCGTTCACCACGCTGCTGCTTGCACCGTGCGCACACGCCTGGGGCGGCCCGCACGGGCCTATCACCCGCGCCGCGCTCGACGCGCTGCCCGCCTGGCAGCAGGAGGCCTTCGGGGCTGAACGCCAGCCTCTGGCCTCGCTCTACTGCGCGCTGCCCGACCTGGTGTACAGCCGCGCCGATTTAGCCCCTTACGCGATGATGGATTCACGCCCCGGCGTGAAGTATCTGGTGGGGTTGCACCTGCCCGCCTCGCCTACGGACAACTACGCGCTGCTGAATGATTTCCTTGAACGGGCAGTCGATGCGCTGCGGACCAACAACGTGGCCGGCGCGGCGCGCTACGCCGGCACGCTGGTCCACATGCTGCAAGACTGGAGCTGTCCGGCGCACGTTGTGCCAGACGACAACATGTTCACGCTCTTCAAGCAGTTCCTGCCGCCGCCCGAAAGGTATGCCCATGTTCCGCTGCACAGTCTGGTCGAGAACGGCACATTCACTGTGGTGATCGACGGCTACCGCCCGAGCCTGACGGGCGCCTCCGTGCCGGAAGCGGCCTTCATCCTGCTCCGGCGATCACAGGAGGGCACGCGTTTCGCGCGCGGCCAAGTCGTGCCGATCCTGAACGCCTTGTACGCTGGCGAAACCAATGCCTGGAATGCCGCGCAGCAGACGGCAGCGTGTTTCGGCGCGCGGCTGGCGGCGGACGCGCTCTACACCCTGATCTGCCTGGCGCGCAACCGCTTCGAGCCTGACGAGGTTCGCGCCCTGCAAAGCATCGACCTCACGCGTTACGCGCCGCTCGAAGCCCCCGACCTCTACTTGCCGCAAGCCGCCTTTTTCAGCCGGCCCTACTGTGGCTACGCCACCGTCGGCGCCTCTTTGCGCGACGGCAAGACCGCCGTGCCGCTCGCCTTGCGCGTCAGCGAGGCCGGACGGGACACGGT
>JAGOBZ010000258.1 GCA_017999015.1 Kiritimatiellia bacterium | reverse complement strand
GCCGCAGCATCTCCGGCCTGTTCATCGAAAATCCGGGCGTGCCGTATCAAGGTCTCTTCGGCGTGATTGACATCAACGCCTCGGTCGAGGATCTGGTGCTCGCCCATGGCGACATCCGTGGCGGCGACTACAGCGGCGGCGTCGTCGGTAGGGCCTATGGCGAAGTGTGGCGCTGCCGCGCGGCGGGCGTGATCGCCGGCGGCAGCATGGTCGGCGGTGTGGCGGGCTGCACCGAGGGCATCCTGGAAGGCTGCGCCAATGCCGCATCGGTGTCGGGCGCCAGCGCGGTCGGCGGCGTGGCGGGGCTGGCGCGCGGCGGGGCCGGGGACTGCTCCAACAGCGGCGCGGTCAGCGGCGCCAATGATGTCGGCGGCGTGGTCGGATTTGCCAACGGCGATCTGCGCCGCTGTGCCAACAGCGGCGCCGTTGCCGCTCATGAAGGGGAGCGTACCGGCGGGGTGGCCGGCTCATGCAGCAACGTTTCGCTGTCCGAGTGCACCAACAGCGGCGATGTCGGCGGCCCGGCCACTGTCGGCGGCATTGTCGGTGATCCGGGGCTCGGTTTGATCGACCGCTGCGTGAACAGCGGCACCGTCGGCGGCGCCTGGGTCGGCGGCATCGCCGCCATCACCGGCGGCACCATCCGCAACTGCGTCAACCGCGGCGCCGTGGCACTCACGACGCCCGATGGCGTCGTCGGCGGCATCGCCGGAGAGAACAATTCCGGCGTGGTCGTGAACTGCGCCAACGAAGGCGCCGTCAGCGGCTCCGGCGAGTCGTGTTTCGCCGGCGGGCTGGTCGGCTGGAACTGGGGCGGCGAGATCCGCAACGGCGCCAACAGCGGCGCCGTCACGGGAACGGGAGGCGGTGACCTGGGCGGCATCGTGGGACGCAACGACGGAGGCGGGGCGGTGGCGGGATGCTTCTGGAAGCGGACCGGCACCGCGCCTTTCGATCTGGACGGGGTCGGCTACAATGCCTTCGGCGGGGTCGACGACTGCCAGCCTTTCGGTGCCGCGCCGGGGACGCTGGGCGCGACGGTGACGGTGGACGGCCTCGCAACCGACAGCCTGGCGGAGGCCCTGAACGCCTGGATGGCGATGACGCGCGACGACGACGGCGCGCCGCTGCGCCGCTGGACGCCCGGATCCGCCTCCGCCTATCCGACCCTCGTCGAGTCCCGTTGGAGCGACGAGGGAAACTTTGCCACCAACTGGTACGACGCGGCAGGGACGGACTTCGTCATCGGCACGCCCGCCGAACTGGCCGGACTGGCGGCGCTGGTGAATGGCGGGACGACCTTTGAAAACCGGCGGGTGACGCTCGGGGCGGATCTCGCGATGGAAGGGCGCGAGTGGACGCCGATCGGCGCGTTGGACGAGGAAGGGACGACCGTCTCGTCGTTCGGCGGCATCTTCGACGGCAACGGGAAAACGGTCTCCGGTGTCTACGTTGACCGCTATTCCTCATTCGGGACCGCCGGGCTGTTCGGCGCGGCGCAGGCGGCGATCATCGCCAATCTGACCGTTGCCGACGCCGACATCGCCGCTTCCGACTATGCCGGCGCTTTGTGCGGCATCCAGGACGCTTCCTGGATTCTCAACTGTTCGTCCGGCGGTCGGGTTTCCGGCGGCGAGGCGGCGGGCGGCATCTCGGGCAGGGTCGCCGGGGTCATCGTGAATTGCTGGAGCGGCGCCCGCGTGGACGGGTCAGCCGCCGGTGGGGTGGCGGGGCTCTCGTTGGGCGATCAGGGGGTTGGCCGCTGCTACTGGAAGCGAACGGGCACGGCCCCCTTCGACCTGTCTGCGGTGGGCGAAGGAGACGATGTCGCCTGCTACGCTTTTGCCGGGCCGCCGGGAGCGCTGGCCGAGCCGCCGGACGAGTTCCCGCCCACCCTGGCGGGCGCGCTCAACGATCTCGTGCGAAGCTCAGGCGCGGTCAACGGCATCGACCTCTACGGGTGGACATCGGGGGCGACGAACCGTTATCCCGTCCTGAGCCCCCTGATCCGCGTCGGCGGCGAAACGGTTGAGGAGGCGCTCAGCGATGGCTTCTGTTCCGGGATGACGTATGCCCAAGTCGATGCCGCAGTTGCTGCCTATGCAAACGCATGCCCAGAGGTGACCGCTGCGACCTTCGGGGCGCTGATGAGTCAGGCAGATGCGCTGGGGTTCACGTTCGCGGAACTCGCGGAGGATGAGGCGCTGCTGGATTTCAAGCCGAGCCTCGTCATTACGGCCTTCGATCCTGCATCAAGGTCGTTAACCTTCAGGGTCGGCAACGGGATCGACGCCACTCCGCAGGCGTCCATGAATCGTCTGGCCGCCTCTTCCGTTCGTAGGCTCGTCGTTCAGCAGATGGAGGCGCCGGACGGGGAGGCCGCTGATTTGCAACTCGAGGCCGAGTTTAGTCCGGACGGGTCGGCGCACGTCACTTTCATGCCCGTCAACGAATCGGAGCGCGGCTTTTTCAAAATCCGTGTGGATCGAACAATTCCTTAGATTCCTTAGAGCCGGATAGGCGGAGCTGTCGTCAGGGTGTTGTCCTTCAGCATTCTGTGTTACACTACGGGCTGTTTTTTCCAACTCGGTTAATCTGGTTTTCACATGATCTGCAAAAATGTTCAGGCCCTGACTGCTTACACGCCCGGCGAGCAGCCGAAAGACGCGGGCATCATCAAACTCAACACCAACGAGAATCCCTATCCGCCCAGCCCCAAGGTGGCCGAGGCGCTGCGCACGTTCGATGCCGCGAGATTGCGGCTTTATCCGGACCCGGTGTTCATGGCGCTGCGGCTGCGGATCGCCGAGATCCACGGCTGCACGGCCGAGCAGGTCTTTATCGGCAACGGTTCGGATGAGATTCTGGCGCTCTGTACGCGCGCGTTCGTCGAGAACGATGGCAGCGTGGGATATTTCGTGCCTTCCTATTCGCTTTATCCGGTGCTGGCGGACATCCGAGGCGTGACGCGGCGTCCAGTCGCGCTGGGATCCGGTTTCACATGGCGCGCGCCGGCGGACGACGCCGCCTCGCTCTTCTTTATCACCAACCCCAACGCGCCGACCAGCCTGTTGCACGACAAGGCGTCGGTCGCCGCTTTCTGCCGCACCTTCCGCGGCGTGGTGCTGATCGACGAGGCGTACGGCGACTTCGCTGACGACACCTGTATGGATCTGGCGCTGGCGGCAGACAACGCCAACACGCTGGTGATGCGCACCTTCTCTAAATCCTTCTCCTTGGCGGGCCTGCGTTTCGGCTACGTGATCGGTCCCGCCGCGCTGGTCGGCGCGCTCTACAAGATCAAGGACTCGTACAACATGGACATGCTGGCGCAGGTCGTCGGTCTGGCCGCGTTGAACGACCTGCCCTACATGCAGGAGAACGTGCGGCGCATCCGCGCCACCCGTGACCGCCTGACGGCGGAACTTCGCCGGCGTGGCTGGACAGTCTGTGAATCTCAGACCAACTTTCTGTTCGCGCGTCCGCCGGACGGCGACGCCGCGCGGCTCTTCGAGGCGCTCAAGGCCGCAAAGATTTACGTGCGCTATTTCCCCGGTCCCGAGACCGGCGACTACCTGCGCATCACGATCGGGACCGAGGCGCAGACCGACGCGCTACTGGCCGCTCTTCCCGAGTGACCGTTGGTATTTCGGCGTTTTTGGTTTTACAGATTACTGGTCGCGTTCGAAAACCGCCTGATCCAAGACAGTCCACGGCAGGCCGTGCTGGTTGAGGGCCTCCATGAAGGGATCGGGATCGAACTGTTCCATGTTGAAGACGCCTTCGCCTTTCCAGCGGCCGGTGAGGAGCATCTTAGCGCCGATCATGGCGGGCACGCCCGTGGTGTAGGAGATCGCCTGCGACTTGACCTCGCGGTAACACGCCTCATGGTCGCAGATGTTGTAGATGAAGCGCGTCGCGGGCTTGCCGTCTGCGTCCAGCCCCTTGACCTGGCAGCCGATGCAGGTTTTGCCCTTGGTCAGCGGGCCGAGCGAGGCGGGGTCGGGCAGGAGCGCCTTGAGGAATTGCAGCGGGACGATGTCGACGCCGTTGAAGCGCACGGGGTCGATGCGCGTCATGCCGACATTGCCCAGCACCTCGAGGTGCTTGAGGTAGTTGTCCGAGAAGCTCATCCAGAAGCGCGCGCGCTTGAGCCCTTTGATGTGAGCGGCCAGCGATTCAAGCTCCTCGTGGTACATGAGATAGATGTTCAGTGAGCCAAGATCCTCAGGCATCGTAAAGGGCGCCTTCACGGAGAGCGGTTCCGTCTCGATCCACGCGCCCTCCTGCCAGTAGCGGCCTTTGGCCGTGACTTCGCGGATGTTGATCTCCGGGTTGAAATTCGTCGCGAAGGGCTGGCCGTGGCTGCCGGCGTTGCAGTCAATGATGTCGATCTCGCGGATCTGAGGCACGTAGTGCTTCTGCAGGTAGGTGCAGAAGACGCTGGTGACGCCCGGATCGAAGCCCGAGCCGAGCAGGGCCGTCAGACCCGCCTCCTTGAAGGCCTTCTGATACGCCCACTGCCACCGGTACTCGAACTTTGCGGTCTCTTTCGGTTCGTAGTTCGCGGTGTCGAGGTAATTCACGCCGGCTGCGAGACAGGCGTCCATGATGTGCAGATCTTGATAGGGCAGGGCCACGTTGATCACAAGGTCGGGGCGATGCTCCTTGAGCAGGGATACTGTCTCCGGCACGTTGTCGGCATCGACCCGGGCGGTCGTGACGGGACGGGAAAGCTGCGCTGCGATCGCGTCGCATTTATTCTGAGTGCGCGAGGCAATCACGATCTCTTCGAATACCTCGGGGACCTGCGCACATTTGTGGGCAACGACCGCACCGACACCGCCGGCGCCGATGATCATGACTTTTGACATTGAAGAATCCTTGTTAGGAGTTGAAAATCGAGTGATCATTATCAATCACGTAACGCGCAACACACTGCACACCCTGACTGACGGATATCTTACAAAAAAGGGAAAGACGAAGCAACTCGAAGACGAA
>JAGOBZ010000257.1 GCA_017999015.1 Kiritimatiellia bacterium | reverse complement strand
CTGCCCGGTCGCGCGTTCCACAGCGTCCAGAACGGCATCCGGCAGCAGGCCTGAAAAATCAGCCTGCGCCCCCGTCTGCTCTTCTCCGGTTCCTTTCACGGGCGCGTCCTTCCGGCCGTCCGCGCGTTCTGCAGCATCGCGCGCATCGCCGCGACCCGTTCGGGTTGCGAGCCGGCCAGATTATGGGTTTCGCACGGGTCACTCGCCGTGTTATAGAGCTGATCCACATTCCAACTGCCGGTATCCTGCTCGCCTTTGACAAACGCGTCAGGATCACCCAGCCGTCCAGTGTCCGCGCGCAGCGGTCCGTCTTTGCGGCCATTCGCCGGGATAAATTTCCAGACGCCGTCACGCACCGACATGCGGGCGCCCTCCGCAATGAACGACGTGCGTCCCGCCGTCCCGGAATCCAGCAGGGCGGCTGATAGATCCATGCTGTCCGGCGCGTCGCCGTGTGCCAGGGGCTGCCCGCACAAAGCCGCAAAGGTCGCAACGAGATCGACCAGACTCACCAGCGCCGCACTTTGCGTGCCGCCCTTGACCCGTTTCGGCCAGCGCACGAGGAACGGAACGCGCGTGCCGCCCTCGTAGGCGCTGTACTTATGGCCGCGGTAGGGACCGGCGGGACGGTGCGCCCCCAGCTTTTCAACCGCCTGATCCTTGTACCCGTCGTTCAGGACCGGCCCGTTGTCGCTGCTCATGATCACCAACGTATCTTCAGCCAGCCCGTGTGCGTCCAAGGCATCGAGGATCGCCCCGACCTGGAAGTCGAACTGCACGATCGCATCGCCCCTGGGCCCCATCGATGTTTTGCCGACAAACCGCGGATGCGGCACGCGCGGCACATGAATGTCGTGCGTGGCGAAATACAGGAAGAACGGCTTGTCCTTGTTACGCGCGATGAACGCCGCGCCTTTCGCCGCAAGCGTGTCAGCCATCTCTTCATCCACCCACCGAGCCCTCTTGCCGCCGGCCATGTAGCCGATCCGGCCGATGCCGTTGACCACCGCAAAGTGGTGCCCGTAATCCCAGTCCATCTTGAGCTGCGACCGATCACGGCGTCCATCCAGTTCGCCAGGATAATTCTCCTCTTTCAACTTAAAGCTCACCTGAATCGGATCGTCGGGCTCGAGGCCCACCACGCGCTGGTTCTCCAGATACACGCACGGCGTGCGGTCGCCGGTCGCGGGGATCAAAAACGAATAGTCGAACCCGATCTCGCGCGGCCCGGGAACGACCTCCTTGTTCCAGTCGGTCAGTCCCGGTCCGGGGCCGAGCCCCAAGTGCCATTTGCCGACCACGCCGGTCACATAGCCCGCGCGCTGAAAAACGGCGGCCAAGGTGGTGCGGCCCGGCTCGATCAGCAGTGCGGCATCACCGGTGGCGATCCCGGTCCCCTTTCTGCGCCATGCGTATTCGCCTGTGAGCAGCGCGTAGCGCGTCGGCGTGCAGGTGGCCGCAGAGGCGTGCGCATCCGTGAAACGCACCCCTTCGCGTGCCAACCGGTCCACCTGCGGGGTCTGCACCGCGGTTGCGCCATAACACGAAAGATCGCCCCAGCCCACATCGTCAGCCAGGATGACGACCACATTCCGCGGACGCGGCGGGCGCCCCGCCGCGGGCACGGTGACCTGCGCCTGCAGCCGCCATGCGGTGAGCCCCATTCCGACGGCCATCGCCGTCCATGCTGTCCGCATCATGCCAGCCTCCCTGTTGTCGCGCGTTTCATGGCTCGACGCGTCCCGCCGGGGGCCGCACAGCCTCCGGCGAGCCCCCTTCATTCAGTCGCCGCTTGAGCCCCATGCCTTCCAACACCCGTCCCGCATCCATGTAGAGATTGGCGAGCCCGTATGCAAATTCACGGTTCTGCCACGCGGTCACCCGGCAGGCCTGTTCCGCCAGCGCCAGCGACCGGACCATATCCCGGTCTTTCCGTTGCTTGGTCGACAAACAGGTGGCATACCGGTACAGCGCCTCCGCGTGCTCGGGCTCCCGCCGCAGAATCTCTTCGTACTGCCGGTCGGCCTCCGCGTACTCGCCGATCGCTGCCGCCACCTGGGCCAGTTCCATCCGATAACCGATCTGTCCCGGCGCCGCTGCCACCGCGCGCGCGAAGTGCAGGTAGGCGGTTTCGTTGTCGCCGCTCGCCCGCAGGCAGAACCCCATACCGTAATGCGAATGCGCGGAGCCCGGCGAAAAGGAGAGCAGATTCTCGTAGCACTTGAGCCCGCCTTTAAATTCACCGATCGCGATGCGCCGCCGCCCCTCCAGTTCCAAACTCTCGGCCAGACGTGTCAGCAGCGGATCACGCACATTGAGCTTCGCCGCAGCCCGCGCGTCGGCCAGACCGGCCTCGCCCTGGCCCGCCGCCGTCTGCGCCAGGGCGCGGGCTGACAGCGTGCGTGCGTCCGCGCAAAGCAGCGTTTTGTCACGGATCGCCTGGTAGACGCCCACGTCCATCTCGCCCGGCAATAGCCATTCCAGCGTCTTCTGCCGCACAGGTTCAAGCGCGTGCGGCGTCAGCAGGCCCTCCGGCGCCCCGGTGCCGAACACGACCCGCGGCACGCGCCCAGCATTGGCGCACCCGCTTTCAAAACCGGTGCGCTCAAGCCACGGCACGACGCCTGCGCCGTCACAGACCATACAGGCCAGCGCTTCAGGCAGAGCGAGCACGCCCGCCCTGGCAAAATCGCGCATGACCGGCTGACGTTCAAAACACGCCAGCATCTGATCGGCCGGACTCTGGATCATGCCATTCGACCCCACCAGCAACCAGTCATACGCCCCGGTGCACCAGAGCTGCATGTTCGGGAAGACGCGCGCGAAATCACGGGTGACCGCAGCGAAACGCCGCGCCGAGAGCGCACGGCCATCCACGTGCAGCGCCACCAGGCCGCCGGGCGCGAGCGCCGAGCGGCAACGGGCGAACAATCCGGCACCGTACGCCTTGCCGGTGCCACGCATCCACATCGGCTCACCGGCGAGCACAATCAGGTCGTACGCCTGAGACGCCGCAAGACGCGCGCGCTGCCGGAGCACACGCGTCACGTCCACCGACGCACCGGCGAGATGTTCATCCGCAGCGAGCGCCAGCTTCAGCAGCGCCGCGTCGCATCCGCCGACCGCAAGTTCCTTTACGCCGGCACGCGCCAAGAACGGCAGATAGAGCCCCGCCTCAGGACCGAACAGAGCCGCCCGCGCGCACGACGGGTGCAGCAGCAGCGGCACATACGCCGTCAACGTGCGCGCCGTGTGGAAACGATTGCCGAACAGCACCGGCCGTCCGTCCTGCGCGAAGACAAACCCGTAATCTGAATCTTCATAGGCCGCGACCGCATGGTGCCGTGTCTGGCGGACAAACACGGGCTGACCGCGCGCGAAGCCGCTGTCGCGATGCACCAGCCGGCTGAACACCCCGGCGGCCAGAGCCGCGTCCAACTCCGTCGGGCCGACCCCAAAAAGGGCCAGCCCAACCGCCAGCACCGGCAGCATCGACCACACCCCGCGCGCCAACACAAGGCTGGCGAGCACACCGAACCAGAGCGCCGCCCCGCGCAGCAGCCCGAATCCCAACCACGGGATCAGCGTCCCTTCCCCGATGCCAAACCCGACACCGGCCGGCAGCAGGACCAACAGCACGCCCAGCGTGATCGCCGTCCCGGGCCGGACGTCGGGTGCCTCCTGCCGGAACATCTGAAGCGCAACCCGCGCGAGCGCCCCCACCGCCAACGCCGACACTCCTGCATAGAGCAGGCCCGTTCGGAACAGCAACGACACATATTGCGTCTCGCGCCGCGTCATCGCATTCAACACCGTTTGCCACGACACGACAAGTCGGGGTGTACAGGTCCCCTGCACGATCACGCTTGCGGCCAGTGCCAGAAAGAGCAGGCTCAGCATCCCGCCGCCGCGTATCCGTCTGCGGCGGCAGGCGAGCGCCGCCGCGACATATCCCAATGCCAGCCCCGCAACCGTGCAAAGCCAAAACATCAGCCCCGTGTGCAGCGTCCGTCCGGCCGCCGCGTCCATCGCTCGCGACCCCACCGCCAGCAACACACCCGTCATCAGACTGGCCGCCACACAGACGGCCACTCGCCAACTTGCTGGATCCACCCGGATTCCTTTCATGGACACACTCATCCCTTCACAGCTTCATCGTCGGCTCACCCGCACCCTGGACTACCGCGACACGCCCATACGGCAGCGCAATGCCCTCCCGGTCAAACCGCTCCTTGATATCCCGCAACAGCGAAGTACGCGTCGGCAGAAACTCCTTCCGGTCAACCCAGACCGCGACAAAGAAATCCAGCGAGGCGCCGCCCACCCGCTTCAGCGCGATCAGCGGCTCCGGCTCGTTGAAGCACGACGGGTTTGCGATGATGACCTCGCGCAGCACCGTCATCACGCGGCCCGGCTCTTCCTTGCATGCCACACGGATATCCAGATCGATGCGCCGGATCGGATAGTGGGTCAGGTTGATCAGCTTCGATTTTGCGAGCATCTCGTTCGGGATGCGGATGACCCGGTTGTCGAAGGTGCGGATATACGTGGAGAGCATTTCGATGCTGTGGACGGTTCCCGTTGAGCCGTCGACCTCGATTAAATCACCGATCTTAAACGGGCGTTCCAGCACCAAGAACAGCCCGCTGATCAGGTTGGACAGACTGGTCTGCGACGCGAAACCGATGGCCACGCCGGCCACGCCCGCCGCGCCCAGCACCGCCGTGATATCCACTCCGGCCCCTCGGATCAGGGAGACCACAAACAACACAATCAGCAGAAACTTGAATCCCTTGGAAAACGCGCGCGCCTTGTCCGCGCCCAGTTTACGGGAAAGTCCGGTATAGAGCAGGCGCGACAGCAGAGAAGAAACCCAGACGCCGAAAATCAACCAGGCGCAGATACCCAGGAAGGGCAACGCATAATCAGTCAGCGCCGCATTCAGCTTGGAGGTGTTTACAGTCACAGGCCGTCATCCTGTCAAAAGGGTTGCTTGAATATGG
>JAGOBZ010000256.1 GCA_017999015.1 Kiritimatiellia bacterium | reverse complement strand
CCACTTTAACGCCGGGCACATTGCCGTGCAGAAACTCAAACGCCGAGGGCTCCGCCACCACCAGGGTCTTGCATCCGCTGGCGGCGAACGCCTTCTTGAAGCGTGCGAAAACCTTTTTCGAAGCGGCTTCAAAGCCCAGCACCGCCAGCGCCTTGCCCGGATCGCCGCCGGCGAGCGTCGCGCAGCCTTTGTACAGCTTGGGCGTGGGACCGAAATAAAGCACTCGCCCTTTGCCTTTGACGCTGAAGGCGGCCTTTTCCAGCGTCTTGGCCAGAGCCGTCACTGCTGCGGGCGCGAGACCCGCGTCAACGACGTCTCTGCGCGCCGCAAGGACGAGTCCTGTTTCGTCGTAGCTGCTCACGCAGTGGAACCGGTTCGCGGCGCTCAGCGCGCTGCGATAGAGCGTGTCGATGTAATCGGCGTTCGACAGGTTGGCCGCGTCCATCCGGATGCGGTCGCAGATCAGCGCGCGGCCGCGCGGGGTGTCCGCTTCGCGGAAGGTGACGTTGCCCACCGGGTCGAGATGCCTGCACATGAAGCAGAAGCGGCAGGCGTTGATCACATCCAAATTCTTTTCGATATGCATGGTGTTAAACTCCTTTTCCGGGGAAGCCCATTTTGCCGGGGTTCATGATGTTGTTGGGGTCCAGCGTCTTTTTGATCGACTCCAGCACGCCGAAGGCCGGCCCGTAAAGATCGCGCATGATGCGGCCGAGCTTGAGGCCCACGCCGTGATGCTCGTTGATCACGCCGCCTTCGCGGATAGCCGCGCGGATCGCCATGTCCCAGATGCGGTTGTAGAGCGCGATCGCTTCGCTCGGGTCCTTGGGCGGTTCGTCGATGATGAAGCGCGCGTAGAGCATGCAGCCCCAGTCGTACCAGTGCGAGAAGTGGCCGATGAAGGTGGCCTGCGGGAAGTTTTCCTGCACGACATTTTTCATGGCCCAATAGACCTTCTCGATGTTGGAGAAGGTGGCGACCGTATCGAGCGTGCCGAAAGCCTGCGGCATGTGGAACATGTAAGGCGGGTAGAAGAATTTGTAGCGGTGGTCCCACCACGTCTGTCCGGCTTCTGTGCCCAGGTCTTCGCTGGCGGTTTTCGCGCAGATGGCGCAGGCCTCCTCCAGCTCGAGATCCACGATCTTTTCCGGGCCGTCAAAGCCGAACACCAGATAAGCGCCTTTGCGGTCGATGCCGAGCACCCGTTTGACAAGCTTGGCGGTCTCGGTCTCATCGTAGAGGCGGATGACGCAGGGCCGCAGGCGGCTGGTCATGATTTTCGATCCGGCCGTCATGGCGTCGTGCATGGTCTCGAAGAGGAAGGCGTGGAACTTGCGCGAGGCCGGGATCGGGTGGATCTTCATGACCGCACGCGTCACGACCCCCAGCGTGCCTTCGCTGCCGAGGTAAAGTTCGGTGAGGGCCGGTCCGGAGGCGTGGCGCGGCACCGGCAGGGTGTTGATGATTTCACCGGTCGGCGTGACCACTTCAAGGGACATGATCATGTCCTCGATCTTGCCGTATTTGGTGCTGAGCACGCCGGTGCCGCGGTGGGCGATGAAGCCGCCGAGGGTGGCGCAGGCGATTGAGGCCGGGAAGTGCATGGTGCTGTATCCGGCTTTCTCGACTTCCCACTCCAGGTGCTGCGTGTTGATGCCGACTTCCGCAGTGACGGTCATGGAGACCGGATCGATCTCCAGCACCTTGTTCATGCGCTTCATGTCCAGCACGATGCCGCCGTAGATCGGCAGGGCGCCGCCCTGCGAGCCTGAACCGCCGCCCCAAGGAATGACCGGGATCTTGTGGGTGTTGGCGATCTTGAGGACCTCGGCGACCTCTTTCGTGGATCCCGGATGAACGACAAAGTCCGGCGGCGTGGGCTTTTCGCCGCGGTCGTGCCAGCACTCCGGCACCCAGTAATAATCGATGGAATGGCCGAGTTTGTCGGCATCGTTGGTTTGGACATGGTCGTCGCCGACCGCCCAGGTCAGCTCGCTACGAATCATCTCGTAGAGGTAATTTTTCGGTGTCATGGTTGTTCCTTTGGAAGGCACTGTAGGGGATTAGACAGTAAGGCTGTTAGGTGTTGAGGTTCCTGTAGCATGGGGCCAACGCGTCGTGGATGGCGCGGTAGTGAATGAAACGCTCATTGTAGAATGCTGCGCGTTCCGGGTTGGGTTGAAGTTCGCGGTCGAAACGCAGACACTGTTTGACGGCGGACACTTCGTCAGCGAAGACGCCGGTGCCGACGCCGGCCAGCAGGGCGCTGCCGAACGAGGCGTCGCAGCAGGCGGGACATCTGACTGGCGCGTTAAAGAGATCGCAGACGATGCCGCTCCAGAGCGCGCTCTTGGCGCCGCCGCCGATCAGCAGGAATTCGTGGACGGAGAGCTTCATCTTCTCGATGGTGCGGTAGCAGTCGCGCAGCGAGAAGGCGACGCCCTCCAGCAGCGCGCGGGCGATGTCGCCGCGCGTGTTGGCCATGCTCAGGCCGGTGAAACTGCCGCGCAGATTCGCGTCCCAGTAGGGCGAGCGCTCGCCTTGCAGATACGGGTGGAAGAAGACGCCGTTGCTGCCGGGCGGCGCTTTGGCGGCCTCGCCGTCGATGGCGTCGTACGAGGTGCCCGGCGCGCAGAAGGTGTCGCGGTACCAGCGCTGGCAGACGGCGGCCGAGTTGGTCGCCGTGACCGTGTACCACAGGCCGGGCACGACGTGCGAATAGGTCAGCGTCTCGCGGTGCGGACGGGCTTTGGCGGTCATCACATTGACATTGCCGGCCGTGGCGAGTTTGAGCACGCACTGGCCGGGCGCGACCGCGCCGGCGGCGTAGTCCTCGACCGCCGAGTCACTGGCCCCCATGATAACGGGGGTGCCGACAGGCAGGCCGGTGTCGGCGGCGGCGCGCGCGGTGATTACGCCCGCCCGATCGGTCGGGCGACCGATGAGGGGCAGAGCGACGAGCGGAATGCCGGCCAGATCGCAAAGCGCGTCCGACCAGCGTCCGGCCCGCATGTCCCAGAAGAGCGTACCCTGTGCCTCCACGCTGTCGCAGGCCATTTCACCGGTCAGCAGGTAGCGCACGTAGTCCTTGACGAACAGGACGTGGCGTGTGCGTTTCAGCGCCCGCGGCTCGTTGTTGCGCAGCCAGAGCATCTGCGGCAGCGTCCACGTCGGGGTCGGTGCCTGGAAGGCAGTCTTGAAGATCAGGTCGAAGTGATCACGCTTCAGGGCCTCGCACTCCTTGACGCTGCGCTGGTCGGTCCAGATGATGGTAGGCCGCACCACGTTCAGGTTGCGGTCGAGCAGCACCGCGCCGTGCGTGTAGCTGTCGAGCGCGACGGCCGCGATGCGGCGCCGCTGCTTGAGACGCTTGAGCACGCCGCACATGACGCGGTACCAGTCGGCCGGATCCTGCTCCGCCCAAGCCGGACGCGGGTGGCGGGTGGGGTATTCGCCGGATGCGCTTTCGACCACGGCGCCGGACGGATCGATGACCGTCACCTTGCAGCCGCCCGTGCCGAAATCGATGCCGAGCAAGAGGTCGTTTTTCATTGGCCGAGGATCCATTTGTGGTCGGGATCAGGCACCGAGAGGAACTTGCGGTGGTTGGGGCCGGCCATGATCCAGAGATAGTACATGGTGTAGCCCGGCGCGTTGATCACGGGATGATAGCCGCGCGGGATCAGTGTCGTGTCGTTCTGCTGAACCGTGCAGGTGAAATCGATCGAGCGGTCGTCGGTATAGATTTTCTGGATGCCGTACCCCTGCTGCGGATTGAAGCGGAAAAAGTAGACTTCTTCCATATCCACTTCGACCGGCAGGTTGTCGAAATCATGGCGGTGGGGCGGGTAACTCGCGTGGTTGCCGGAAGGGACAAAAGCCTCGCCGATGAAGAGGTGGCGCGAAGGGAAAGCGTCGGTCAGCATGAGCAGGGCGTCGCGCTGATAATTCTCCTTGCCGATATGGGCTTCCTTCACCTGCTCGGGCGTGATCTCATACGCCTGCGTTTTGAGGTCCGACGGCGAGGCGGCCCAGGCGATTTCGACATCGGTTGTGCCGGTGACGGTATAGTCGGTGCCGCACGGAATGTAGACGGTGTGCGGCTTGCCGGAGAAGACATCTTTACGCATGCCCACTTTCGGAAAGTCGAAGCCCGCGCCGGCGACCGCGCAGGTGCCGCCCAGCACGATCAGGGCGACTTCAAACGCGCCGGTTTCAGCCGTGTACGATTCGCCCGCCTTGAGCGTGATGATGCCGAACTCGGTCAACTTCAGACCGCCGTCGCCGATCGAGGCGATTTTGGTGAACGGTCCTTGACTCGTGTAGTGTTTCAGGTAGGTGTTCATGATCATGCTTTCTGATGACGGACGGCCCGAGTACGGGTTGCGTCACATCGTGTGTTTTCAAAGTCCTTCAGATGGCGTTCGGCGGTCCGCAGGTCCGGGATGCCGGTTCTTCCGCCGAGCCGGGTACATTTGAGCGCGGCGACCACGGTCGCAAAACGCATGCAGGTTTCCCAGGGTCTGCCCTGTGCGGCGGCAAAGGCGAAAGCCCCGTGATAGGTGTCGCCCGCGCCGGTGGTGTCGACCACAAGGGGGACCTCAAAGGGCGGGCAGTGCAGGACGCGCGTGCCGTCGAAACCGATCGAGCCGCGCTTGCCGAGCGTGACGCCGGCGAAACGGCGTCCGGCGGCAAAGAGTTTGCGGACCGCGGTTTCGGGCGAACGCGAGCCGGTGTAACGGGCCGCGAACGGTTCAGAGGCGATCACGATGTCGCATTGCGTCAACAGGTCATCGATGCCCGGCACGAGCGTGCCCGCGTCGATCGAGACGCACACGCCGTGTTTGCGCGCGACGGCAGTCGCAGCGAGCGCGGCCTGAGTCTGGTGGCCGTCGAGATGCAGCAGGTCGCAGGCGCGGATCTGCTCGCGGCTCAGCTCGCGCGGCGTGAGCGGACGGGCCGTGCCGCGTGTCCAGGCGATGCTGCGCTTGCCGCTCCTCTGGTC
>JAGOBZ010000255.1 GCA_017999015.1 Kiritimatiellia bacterium | reverse complement strand
GACCGCCGACCTTCAAGCGTTCGACGCGGAAGAAGCCGGTTTTCCGGAGGCCCAGCTTTGCGCCACTACCCGGAAGTCCGCCAAAGCGGTTACGGGCGGGCGGGATGAGGCCGGCGTAATAGGCAGCCTCGGCGGCGGCGTCGGTTCTCAGCTCGGTCTCGTCCTTGAGTTTACCGGGAAAGTCACGCCGCGTGGTTTGTCCGAAGCGATCGACCAACACGACGCGCGGGGCAGCGGTGTTGGTCATGGCCATCTCGATTTCGTATGTCCGTCGTTCGGGGAGGAAGGGAATCTTGAATTGAACCCAGAAGGTATTCCAGTTCCATTCGCGGTTATCCTGAAGCTGGACATACGTGTATTCGGGCAAGGCAAAACTGAGGATCTCGCCGCCGAGGCCGGCGAACTCGAAGCTGCGCGAATGGCTCTGGTAGAGGTGCGGCTTGGCGGGCTTCTCTTGCGGGAACGCGCCGCTCGCGTCGCCGGTGCGCCACCGTCCGCCCTCGCCGTAGTGGGGAGGAATGAGCATTTCCACGCTGAAGGCCTTGACCGCGGCGGGCATGGCGTCGAACGTGAGGGTCAGTTTGTCCGATGAAACGGTCGCAGCAATCCGGCCGCCGCCCGCGTAGGCCAGCGTGGCGGCCGCACCCTGCACGCGCTTCTCGATCGGCGCATGCGACTTGCCGTCGCCGAGGTCCAGGGCTGGATAGGCGAGCGTGAATGCACCCATGGGACCGCAGGCCATCTCGACACCCCTGTCGGAGAGGCTTGTCGAGAAACGGTCCGCAGCGCCTAGCAGAGCAGGCAGGAGAGCGAGCAGAACGAGGGCTTGGCTAGTTTTCATGTTATTCAATCTTGAATGTTAAATCCGAGCCGTTCCTGCATGGGCAGCCGCTCACCTTTACGAACACCGGCGTTCAAGAACCATGGCCGTGCGGCAGGGCAGGTAAACCTTGATGACGGTGCACAGCTCATTGCCGCGCACTTCTGTCAACAGCTCGAATGTCTGGTCCGGCTGAATGCGCCCCTGCCCGCCGAAGCGCGGCTCGTCGCTGTCCATGACCCACTTGTAGGCACCCGGCGGCACCAGCACCGGGTAGTCGGTCACCGAGGCCTCGCTGTGGAAATTGAAGAGAAAAACCAGTGCGCCGCGCTCAAAGACCAGGAGCTTGTCGGTGTCAGACACGAAGAGCCTGCGGGGCACGGTGCCCTCCAGCGCGTGACAGTCGCGTACCAGCCGGATCATGGCTTCGTCAAATTCTCCGAGGCACCAGTAGTACAGGTCGGGGTTATCGCGCAGCGCCCATTGACGGCGCGCGTAGTGGTAGGAAAACCCGTTGCCCTCGCGCGGAAAATCGATCCATTCGGGATGACCGAACTCGTTCCCCATGAAGTTGAGGTAGCCGTGGCCTGATGTGGCCAGCGTGGCCAGGCGCGCCAGCTTGTGCAGCGCCACGCCGCGCTCGGCCTTGAGGTTGGCGGCGGCGCGCGACATGGCGTCATAGATCGCGGCGTCGACCAACTGGAAGAAGAGGGTTTTGCCGCCTACCAGCGCCTGGTCATGGCTCTCCACGTAGTTCACCGTCTGCTCGTCGGCGCGGCGGTTGGTCAACTCGTGCCAGAGGTAGCCGATACTCCAATCCTCGTCGCGCACATCGCGCACCAGCCGGAACCAGCACTCCGGCACGCCCATCGCCATGCGGTAATCGAAGCCCGCGCCGTTGTCGGCGAGCGGTGCCGCAATGCCCGGCATGCCGCTCACATCCTCGGCAATGGTGACGGCGTCGGGACGCACCTCGTGGATCACGCGGTTGGCGAGCGCGCAATAGATCCAAGCGTCCTCGTCCACGGTCGCGTCAAAGTACTGGCCGTAGTCCATGAAATCCACGCCCAGGCCATGGTGCAGGTAGAGCATGCTGGTGATGCCGTCAAAACGGTAGCCGTCGACATGGAACTCATCCAGCCAGTAGCGGCAGTTAGAGAGCAGGAAATGGAGCACGTCGGTCTTGCCGTAATCGAAACAGCGCGAATCCCAGGCCTCGTGCCAACCGCGCAGACCGGCGTGAAAATACTGATACGGGGAACCGTCGAACAGCGACAGGCCCTCCCGCTCGTTCTTGACGGCGTGCGAGTGGACGATATCCATGATCACCGCGACGCCGGCCTCGTGCGCCGCGTCGACCAGCGCCTTGAACGCCTCCGGCGTGCCGAACCGCGAGGAGCAGGCGAAAAAGCTCGAAACGTGATAGCCGAAGGAGCCGTAGTAGGGATGCTCCATCACCGCCATGATCTGGATGGTGTTGTACCCGGCGCGCACGATACGCGGCAGCACCTTCTCGCGGAACTCGTCGAAATTGCCGACGCCCAATTTGTCCTGGGCCATGCCGATGTGGGTCTCATAGATCAACGGCACGCGTTTGGGCACCGTGAACGACGGCACGCGCCAGACGTACGGGGGCGGATCCCAGACCTGGGCGGCAAAGAGCAGCGTGCCGGGATCCTGGACCACCCGCCGCGCATAGGCCGGGATGCGTTCGCCACGCCCGCCCTCCCACACCATCTCCAGCCGGTAGCACTGACCGTGGCGCAGGCGGTCCGCAGGCAACCGCAGTTCCCAGACATCACGCCCCGGCAACCGGTTGAGGCGGAACGCGTCGCGCATCTGCCAGTCTGAGAAATCGCCCACCAGCCACATCGAAGTCGCATGGGGGGCCCACTCCCGAAAGACCCATCCGTCATCCGCGCGGTGCAGCCCGTAATACTCGTGGGCGCAGGCGAATTCGGCGAGCGATCCCGGCGCGGACGCGAGCTCGGCGGCCCGCTTCGCGGCCTTATCGGTGCGCCTGCGGATGATCTCGGCATACGGCGCGAGATAGGGGTCGTCCAGCAGACGCGCGCGCAAAGCCGACAATGCCATAGCCTGACCTCCTCGATACAGGGTGAATCCCGCCCCTAAGCGAACGAACGCACCAGCGGACGCTTGAGCATCTTCTCGTAGATCTCGATGTAGCGTTTCGCGCAGGTCTCATGGTTGAACCGGGCGAGTCCTTCGCGCATCACCCGTGCGACCTGGCTCTCGCGATCCTCAGCCGGACGGCCGTAGAACTCCATCGCCTTGTCCATCGCCCACTCCAGCCCGCGGCAATCGAAGATCTTGAAGACGAAACCGTTGCCCGTCCCGAGCGCCGCATCAATATGCTCAACCGTATCGTGCAGCCCGCCGGTATCATGCACCACCGGCAGCGATCCGTAGAGCTGACCCACCATCTGCGGCAGGCCGCATGGCTCGAAGAGCGACGGCACCAGCGTGAAATCAGAGGCCGCGAAACCGAGCTGCGAAAGCCCTTGGTTGAAATCGCACACCGCTAAACGCCCGTAGAGATCGTGGTGGCGCAGGATGTCGTAGAAAGGCTGCTGGAAGGAACCGTTCGCCACGATGGCGATCTGCACGCGGCGCTTCCAGTGGCGCGACATGAAGCGGTAGAGGATGTCGGCCAAAAGCTGCGGTCCCTTTTGGGCGGGGTCGAGCCGCGAAGGCCAGAAGAAAAGCGGCACATCGGGATCCTCCTCCAGCCCCACCTTATGCTGAAAAGCGATCTTGTTGGCGCGCTTGGCCTCGCGGTGCGTTTCGGGCGTGTAATTGACCTCGAGGTTGGGATCGACCGCCGGGTTGTCCCCGGCGTCGGGCGCGTTCAGGATGCCCGCCGCGCAGCCGGCCCGGTCTTTGTTGCGGATCTCCTCGCGCAGCGCGCGCGGGATGAAATCGTGCCAGCCGTTGACGATTTCTTTGAGGAAGGTCGGGCTGACCGTATTGATAAAGTGCGAGGCGAAGACCCCGCTCGCCTGCATGTCGATCTCATTCGAGTTACGCGACTCTTCGTAATTGTACGGCACGCGCGTGTAGTAAAGGTTACTCCAGAACTCGGCCGCGTCAATGCCCGAGTCCTCAATCTGCGCCAGCGTCAGATGGTGCGTGTGAATATTGTGCACCGTGAAGAGGCAGGGGATCCCCATGCGCCGCGCCGCGCCGGGAATCAGCCCGGTCATCCAGTCGTTACAGTGGATCAGGTCGGGTTGCACCGTCGGGATGATGTTGTTGATCACCTCGCGCGAGAAGGCGAGCGCCAGCTTGGGATTCTCATTCTGCGAATAACTGTAGACCGTGTCACGGTAATAGAAACAGCGGTCCTCAGCCAAATGGATGCGGGTGTCGGGCAGGCGGCTTTTGTAGACGCGCAACTCATCGCTGATCAATTGCCCCACCTCCACGTGAAACATGCGCCGATAGTGCGGCAGCGCCACGTGCACATCGGCGCCGAGATCAAACAGTGCCGCCACCAGCGACGCCGAAACATCTGCCAGGCCGCCGGCTTTGGCGGTCAGTCTGCACGCCATATTGCCCATGCCGGAAGGCAGGTAGGTGATTTCCGGGGTGACAATCAGGATACGCGGTTTGCGGTTATCCGTACCGTTGTTGCTGCTCTTCTGCTTCGCCATGCGTACACCTCTCTCGCGCACTAAAAACAAACCTGAATCATCATGGTGTCGGATCCGTCACCACCTTCACCTTGTCGGAAAGCTCCTTGATTTGCTGCCGCTCCTGCTCAAGCTTGGCGCGCTTTTCTTGCATCGCGGGCAGAGCCATGACCTTTTTATGCAGGTCAGCCTGCACGCGCGACATCTCATTTTGCAACTCTTGATACCGCTTACGTAGCGCTTCAATCTCTGGCGACGTATTGGCCGGATCATTCGGCGCCCGATTCAACTCGCCTTCCAGCCGGTGCGCGGCAATCATTCTTTCGGCGCGCTCAGCCATCCAATCGTTCAACTGCTTTCTCTGCGCCTCGGTGAGCTTGGAAAGATCCTGTGCCACCAGCAGGCCGGCCGCACCGATCAGGCACCCGGCCATCACGCAAGTCCAATATGCCGCTCGCATAATCACTCCTTTATTCAATGTCCGTCTCCAGTATATGGGAAAGAGTCGGTTTATGCAACACATGCCATCAGCGAAAACCCGCCAG
>JAGOBZ010000254.1 GCA_017999015.1 Kiritimatiellia bacterium | reverse complement strand
CTCTTCCCGTTCACCTCCGTGACGATGGGCGTAGCGAAGCCTTTTCGAAAATCACCTTCGCGCTTGGGCTGGCCGTCCGCATCGAGATCCTTCCACTCGATCTCGCGATCCGTACGCCAGACGGTCTTGCCGCTCTGCGTATCCAGTGCGATGACATACTGCTGGTCGACACCGTCAAAAGTCAGGATGAGCAGATTACGGCAGAGCAGCACCGAAGACCCCGGGCCGCGATAGTGGCGACAGGTCAGGTCGTCGCGTTTCCAAAGAACCGCCCCGCTCGCCGCATCCAGGCAGGCCGTGCCGTAGCTGCCGAAATGGACATAGACCCGGCCGGGCTCGATGGCCGGTGAGGGCGAAGCGTACCCGTTGACGGCATTGCCGAGCGGCTCCGGCGCTTCGCACCGGAAGAGCGGCAACGCATGCAGAACGCGCCCGGTTTCAGCCTCTACGCAATAGGCTGAGAACACCTGTCCGTCGCGCGTGGCGCTGGTCAGCCAGACACGTCCCTCCATCACCACAGGCGTGGACCAGCCGGAATCCGGGATCGCTGTTTTCCAGCGGACATTGTTGGTCTCGCTCCAGGTCAAAGGCAACTTGCGGCCTGCAGCCGAACCATCGCCGCGCGGCCCGCGAAACATCGTCCAAGCCTCATCTTCGGCTGCAAGACAGCCGGCAGCCAACATTCCCGCCCATGCGCCGATGACAATCATCTTCATGTCGTGAAGCATGCCCGAACTGCTCTGCGGAGTCAAGAACGGGCGCAGACATCCACGATTAGCAATTCCACGGATGACTCGCCGCCAAAAGTATTTTCCCGCAACTCAACAACCACATCCAGCGGCCCCCGGGCCGATCGCAAGTCTTCGATCGCGCAACCGTTGCGAAACCACACGCCGCGCGGCAAAAGACGGCCGTCCCGCTCGAACAGGCACAGCAGATGCTCCCCCGACGCACCGATCGGACGAATTTCTTTCACTGTCAGGTGGCGCACGCCCCAGCGCGGCGCCGGGTTCCCATATCCAAAGGGCGCGAGCCGCAGGATCTCACGGTAAAGCTCCAGTGTCAGTTCTTCGGGCTCAAGCCAGCCATCCACCGTCAGCGTTCGCGACAGGCTGCCCCCGCCTGCGGCCGCCTGCCGTGAGCACGCCACGCTGAACAGCCGCTTGAAGAGGTCGAACGCTCCGGGTTTGACATGAAAACCCGCCGCCCGCGCGTGTCCGCCGTAACCGGCCAGCGCTTCGGACGCGCCGGCCAGCGCCTCAAGCGCGTGATACCCCTCGCCGGCGCGCAGTGAACCGCGTCCCGCGCCGTGCTCATCGAAGGACACCACCGCAGCCGGTCGGCCGGTGGCATCGCACAGCCGCGCGGCCACGATGCCGATCACGCCCGGATGCCAGCCCTCTTCGCCGGCGTGAGGCCCCTCGCCGCCCACAATGACCGCAGCCTCGTTGAAGGCGGCGCCAGCGGTGTCCAATCCGCACTGCTTGCGCGCGGCCAGCACGATTCGTTCCTCCACACCGCGCCGGCGTCCGTTGAACGCCTCAAGCTGTGCGGCCAGCACGGCCGCACGGTCGCGGTCGCGTGTCATCAGCAGTTCGAACGCCGTCATGGCCGATTCCATGCGCCCGGCCGCGTTGATGCGCGGGCCGAGGACAAACCCGAACGTATAGGCATCCGGGACCGCCACCGTCTGCTGCGCGGCGCGCGCCAGCAGCGCCTGAAGGCCAGCCCCGGCATAACGCGGCCAATACTTCAGCGCGCTCCAGACAAGCAGACGGTTCTCCCCGGTCAGCGGCACGATATCGGTCACGGTCGCAAGGCCGGCCGGCACCAGCAGTTCGCCGCCCAGAGACGCACCCTGATACCAGCCGTTGGCTTTGCCGAGTTCGACCAGGGCGTGCGCCACTTTGAACGCGACGCCCGCGCCGCATAAATGTTCCGCGCCCGGTGCCGCGCCCAGCTTGGGATTGACGATCGCCGCAGCCTCTGGCAGAGGGCCGTTGGGTTCGTGATGGTCGGTGATGATCACCTCGACCCCTAGGCCCGTGAGGTAGGCGACCTCCGCCGGCGAGCTGATCCCGCAGTCGACGGTCACCAGCATCCCCGGCAAACCTGCCCGTTCGCGCAGGCAGCGCTCCAGGGCCGCGCGCGTCAATCCGTAGCCTTCGGGCTCGCGCACCGGGAGGAACACCCCTGCAGTGCCGCCCAGTCGCCGCAGCGCGGTCACCAGTACCGCGGCGGCGGCCACCCCGTCCGCGTCGAAGTCCCCGTAAACCACAATGTCACGCCCGTCCCGGATCGCCTGCCACAAGCGTTCGGCGGCAACCCGAACACCCGGAAAGTCACAGGGATCGCCAAGGTGTTCGGTTAGACTGGGGTTCAGAAATCTCAGCGCCTCAGCAGGTGTCGCCGCCCCGCGCGTCACCAAGGCACGCGCCACCGGCAGCGGAAGGTTCAGCGTGCCGGCCAGTTCCCGCACCGCGTCGGCGTCGGCGCAAACGTCGTTCCACTTGAATTTCGGCAACATATCGAAACGATTATGCCTAGGAACGGCGGGGCGCGTCAATCTTGCAATCAGGGTGGCATTGAAAAGCCCCCGTCAAACCGATATGATAAGAACACTTAATGGGAGGGCAGATGGCGCAACACGTGAAGTGGATCAATTGGCAGCGGCCGATGCGGCACGTGCTATACGCCTGCGCGCCGCTGTTGGCCTTCGCCGTCGCGCTCTTCGGCTGGCGCGTCGCGGCGCTGGCCCTGACGGCCAGCACCGCCGCGTACCTCGCCGAGGCGGCCTTCACACGGCCGCGCCGCGAGCCGGTCTCTTCGGCGGTCTTTGTCTCGGCCCTGCTCTACACCTTCTCCCTGCCGCCGGCGCTGCCTTTCTGGATGGCGGTCGTCGGCATCGTCTTCGGTATCGTCTTCGGCAAGATGGTCTACGGCGGCTTCGGACGCAACGTCTTCAATCCCGCGCTCACCGGCCGCGCCTTCATCTATGTCAGCTTCGGCAACGCGATGACCGCGCAGTGGAGCGAGCCCTTCCGCCCCTTCCCCGCCGGCCTGCTGCGCTGGGGCTGGAGTGCGGCCGCCGCGCCGCCGGACGCGCTCACCAGCGCGACGCCTGGCCCGCTGCTCAAGCTCTCCGAAGCGGCGCTGGCCGAGCGCGGCATCGCCGCCCTGCCTTCGCTCGGGGACCTTTTCATCGGGATCTGCCCGGGTGTGATCGGCGGCACCAGCGCCGCGCTCGCGCTCCTGTGCGGCCTCTACATCGTCTGGAAAAAGGCCGCCAACTACCGCATCGTCGCCGCGGGCTTCCTCGGCTTCTTCGCCGTGCAGACGCTCCTCTGGCTACTGGATGTCGGCGGCGGCACCGACCCGCTGAGCGCCGCGATGGCCGGCAGCCTGGTGATCGGTCTCTTTTTCTACGCGACCGACCCTGTGTCCGCCTCGCAGACGGATCCCGGACGCTGGATCTACGGCGCTTTCATCGGTGCGATGTCGAGCCTGATCGCCGCCTTCTCGGCCTGGCCCGCAGGCACCATGTTCGCGATCCTGCTGGCCAACATGTTCGCGCCGATCATGGACATCGGCATCAAGGCGCTGCAAGCCGCCCGGCAGCGGAGGGCCGCCCCATGACCCCCGCCGTCAAAGAGGGCGCGCGCACCGTCGGCTTCATGGCCCTGCTTTCGGTCGTGCTGATCACCTGTGTCGCCGCGCTCTCGCTGGCCACGGCGGAACGGGTCGAACGCAACGCCAACCTCTTCCTGCAGCGGGCGGTGATGGAGATCGCTGGCCAGACCGTCCCGGCCGATCCGTCGGCAGTCGCCGCGTGGTATGCCGGCGCGGTGACGGAAGAGCCGGCGGCGTCCGGCCGCTTCCTGGTGCGCGATGCGCCAGGCGGCGCGGTGCGCACTGTGGTCTACCGCCGCCAGGCGCGCGGGCTCTGGGGCCTGATCACGGCTGTGGTCGGCGTCGATCCCGCAGCCGGCACCTTCCGCCAACTCCGTATTCTGGACCAGAACGAAACGCCCGGCCTCGGCGCGCGCATCACCGAACCGTGGTATCAGGCGCAGACCGACGGACGGCGCGGCCCCTTCCGGCTGGTTCCGGAAGGCACGCGCTCGACACAACCGGATGAGCTGGACGCCATCACCGGAGCGACCGTCACTTCGGCTGGAATCCGTGACATGCTGAACGGCGTGGCCCGCGATCTGCCGCGCCCCGCAGAGGAGCCTGCCCCATGATGTCATCCAAACAGTGGAGCCTCTTCAAAGAGAACCTCGGCACGCAGAACCCCGTCTTCGTGCAGGTGCTCGGCATCTGCTCGACGCTGGCCGTCACCAACGTGCTCAAGAACACGCTGGTCATGTGCCTCGGCCTGATCTTCGTGACCGCGCTCTCGAACCTGACCCTCTCGCTGTTGCGCGCGTGGATCCCGCCGCGCATCCGTATGATGGTGGAGGTGCTGGTCATCGCCTGCCTGGTGATGTTGGTTGATATCTACCTCAAGGCCTACTCTCCCGCGATCTCGCGTCAGCTCGGACCCTATGTTGGCTTGATCATCACCAACTGCATTGTCATGGGGCGCGCCGAAGCGGTGGCGTTGACCGCTCCGCCCAAAACCGCGTTTATCGACGGTCTTTCTTCCGGTATCGGCTACGCCTACGTGCTGCTGATCATCGCGGCCGTGCGCGAACTGCTCGGCACCGGCGGCATCTGGGGGGTGACGCTGCTGGGCGGCGGCTGGCAGAACTGGACCATCATGGTGATGGCGCCCGGCGGCTTCTTCGTGCTGGCGCTCTTCATCTGGATCGTCAAAGGGTGGATACTGAACCCCGCCCGGAAAGCGCAGGCGTGACATGCAGCAGCTCGGCTTTTTCTCGATCCTCTTCGCGGCGGTCTTCACCAACAACATCCCGCTGACCAACTACCTGGGCATGTGTTCGTTCCTAGGCTGCTCGCGCGAACTGAAAACCTCGGCGGGACTGGGCATAGCGGTGGTGTTTGTGATGGCCGCCACCAGCGTGCTCAACTGGCTGGTCTACGC
>JAGOBZ010000253.1 GCA_017999015.1 Kiritimatiellia bacterium | reverse complement strand
CACGCCCGCGGCCCGGCAGTCGGCGACGGCCCGCGATGCGTCCGCTGCCGGTTGGTCGGCCGCCGCCGACAAGCCCGCCGACACGCCGAGGAAAACAATGAGTCTTGAAGCTCGGAAAAAAATTCTGTCTCCTTTTTCCATCGGATCGGTGCTCTCTATACGACAACTTCTCACTTTGTACACTCGGAGTGCAGTGTTGTGAAAAAAGAACTGTAAAGCGAGGTACAAACCGGAACGGACCGTTACGAGAACACGGTAACACAGCCTTTGCGTGAACGCAACCGGAGCGGGGGCGCATGATTACAGGTTTTTACATGACAACGCTTGTGGTATAGCGGATACTTACAGCATATTTCCGTAACCAATCATTCTGCTCACGTCATGAAGGAGAAGACAGCATAGGAGCGATATGCCTGCAAAAACCGCAAATCAACAACCGCCGGAGCCATCTGTCTGCGCGAGGCGCAACGATGTCTTCCTTACCACGCGCTGGACGTTGGTCAGGCGTGCCCAGGGACAGTCGCCTGATGGAAACCGCGCACTTGCTGATCTTTGCGCGGCCTACTATGAACCGGTGACCACCTTTCTGCGCTACGAGCTGCGCGATCAGACCGGGGAAGTTGCCCGAGAGGCCGCGCACGACTTTTTTGCCCAGGTTCTGTCGGGCGCCTGCCAGTTCAACGCCGTCGAGGAGCGCGGACGGTTCCGTTCCTATCTGCTGGGTGCCGTCAAACACTACCTCGCCCACCGGCGCGAGGCCGCCAACCGCCTCAAACGCGGCGGTGGCGCTGAGCTGCTGCCGCTGGATGACGACGAGGCGTCACTCGCCGAGGTCATCCCGGACACCCAAACACGCTCGCCCGAGGATAACTTCGACCGGCAATGGGCGCTGACGGTCGTGGCCCGCGCTTTCGACGCGCTGCGGCGCGAATGCGCGGAGGAAGGCCGATCCGCCTTTTTCGAACAGGCCAAGCCGTGGCTGGTCGGCGAGGCTGCGCACGGCGACCAGGCGGCCTTGGCCGAGGCATGTGGCCTGAGCCCGAATGCACTGAAGGTCGCGGTTCACCGCCTGAAGCGGCGCTACCGCGAGCTAATCCGGGAAGAGATCGCCGGCACGTTGGACGGCCCCGATCTGATCGACACCGAGTTGCAGGCTCTCTTCGCTGCTTTGTCGAAGGCGTGATTCCGTGTAACCAACAGTCCCGAAAACGTCAGGTAAGGTTATGAGCGAAAAAGAACAAAAGACTAAGGCATGCCCCAAATGCGGAACCGACCTGCCGGCCGAAGCCACTGCGGGCCTCTGCCCCCGCTGCCTGATGGCGGGAGCGATAAACAACACGCTGCCGGACACCGTTCCGATGGGCGACCGGCCGGTTCCGTCGCCCGCCGACCTCGCCTCGCTCTTCCCCCAGCTCGAGATCCTCGAATGCCTCGGCCGCGGCGGCATGGGCGTGGTGTACAAGGCCCGCCAAAAGAGCCTAAACCGCCTCGTAGCTCTCAAGTTACTCGCGCCCGAGCGCGTCGGCGACGCCCTGTTCGCGAAGCGGTTCGCCAAGGAGGCGCAGGCGCTCGCCGCGCTCAACCACCCCAACATCGTCACGATCCACGACTTCGGTCAGGCCGGCGGCTACTGCTACCTGCTTATGGAGTTCGTGGACGGCGCCAGCCTGCGGCAGGCCATGCGGGCTGCCAAATTCACGCCTGGTCAGGCGTTGGCCATCGTGCCGCAGATTTGCGACGCGCTGCAGTACGCCCACGAGCACGGCGTCGTCCACCGCGACATCAAGCCTGAGAATCTGCTCCTCGACAAAGAGGGCCGCGTCAAGATCGCCGATTTCGGCATCGCCAAGATGCTCACCGCAGAAACCGGCACAACGGAGACGCTGACGGGCGGCACGCCCCGATACATGGCCCCCGAGCAATGGGGCGGCGGCGGCACCGACCATCGCGCGGACATCTACTCGCTGGGCGTCGTCTTTTACGAGCTGCTCACCGGCGAACTGCCGAGCAGGCCGATCGACCCGCCCTCCAAAAAAGTCGTCGTCGACGTGCGCCTGGACACGGTCGTCTTGCGCGCACTCGAGGAAAACCCCGACCGCCGCTACCAGACGGTCGCAGAAGTCAAAACGATGATCGAGGCGGTCGCCTCAACACCCCATGCACCTCGCCATGGCATGACGGACTCCGCAAGGAGACATCGTGTATTCACACGGATTGGAATGGCCATTCTGATGCTGTTTGGCCTGTTCGCCATATGGGTGGCACTGAACAGTTTCGGATGGAAGTCACAGTCAAACAAAGGAAGGAACAAACTCATGAACACGAACACATCGGCAGCGGTTCTCGCATCGCTTCTCGCGGTTTCGGTCAATGCAGATGCTGCAACGGCTCCTATAAAAGGGATGTCTGCAGACGAGCAAAAACCTGTCACGCTGGCCAAGCCGTACCCGCTCTCATACAAAGGGGCGACCTCAGACAAACTCGCTGTCCAGTACGCTGTCCTTGAGCTTAGCAAGCAAGTCGGCCTCAAGTACAATTGGGACGAGTCGTTCAAAAACACGGCCCCCCATTGTCAGCACTGGGTCAGTTCCGACATCAAGGGCAAGCCGTTCAGTGCAGCCATGCAGGAACTGCTCACGCCCGTTGGTCTCACGTACGAGTTGCGCGGCAAGGAGATTGTGTTGAAGAAACTGATCGTTGAAGGTGAGGGGTGGCGGGGCTTCAGGCTCGGCGCCAAACGCGGCGATCTTATCAAAGAATTAGGGAAACCCGACACCGACCCTAACGGCCAATGGCTCCAATGGAAGAAGAAACACGCCATCCACTGCATGCTCGATGATGCGCGAGGCGCCACCGAACTCCGGTTTGACGACGGCTTCAAGGGCCAAACCGCGGCAGGCGTAGGGATGGGCTCATCCATAAGGGAGGCATTAACCGCGTATGGCGCACCCTCCTCCCAGAAAGACAACGGGAATGCCAAACAACTCGTGTGGACTTCGAAAGGCATCCTGATATGGTTCAGCGAGGACAAAGCCACCCAAATCGTTGTCTTTGCTGCAAAGAAATGACGCGAACGCCTCATGGGCGAAGGATCTTGAAAGATTAACCGGAAACTGCGACCAAGAGAGCACATGTGAGTCTCTTGACCGCAGTTTTCGCCAAGACAGCACGCTTGTGTCGTTCGCGTTTCTTTTCCACATTTCAGTGACAACGAGGGTTTCGAAAAGCGCTTCGCGCAAAGGATGGACCAGCGGAATTACGCCCGCGTCCTCCACGACGGCGAAGGCGGGCAGGCGGCTGCCCACGTCGAGTTTCATGTGCAGCTTGGCCGCCGCTCGGCCATGGCCGCGTCACGGTGCCGGTCCGCGTTGGAGAACGTGTTGCGCTTCGGCGGTTGCGCACCCCGGATGTTGCGCCACAGCGGCCGCAGAAGCGTCAAGAGCGCGTTTGGACAGAGTGCGTTTGGGATGTGGCGTGCGGCGGCAAGCGGTATTCCGCACGACGCCGCTTTTGCTTCATCTGTCCCTTTTAGGTTAACGCTAACCGTTTGCTTTCTGGCAGAAGGGGAAGAGGCGAGGCTGCGTTGGCCTTGGGAAAAGCGGTGCCGCGCGGAATACCGCTTGTCACCGCAGTCCAAATTCAGGCTCCCGGTTTCGCCACCTCTCAGACACGCGCGGGATAAGGGACGACCCGTGACGGAGTGTCCGCCCGATCCCCCTTGCGCTTCCCCTTTGACGCGCTCAAGCGCCAACAGAACGGCCATGCGCCCATAAATTTAAAGGGTTGACTGTTTTCGCCCCCCCCGCATAATAAATGCCGATCATGGGAACCGGTATTGTCGGCTGTTCCTATGGGATGCTAGTACTCTGTACAGTACAATATTTCGGCCAGGATTACAGGATTTGCATGATGTAACTGCTTTATACCAATCATGTTAATCCTGTAATCGTGGCTAGAAAAAACCGGCGTTTTTGGTTTTACAGACTACTAGTAACGGACTTATTTGCCTTTTCCGGGCAGCACTTTTGTGGTTTCTTCGCCGAATTGGCTGACGACGCGGACGGCGACCTTTTGGCCGGGTTTGATCGGGAAGGGGCGGCTGATGTGGCCATAGACGGCTGAGAATGCCTCTTCGTCGATCTCCAGCTTGAGCGTCTGCTCGGCCTTTTTCTTCGCGGCGGCAGCGGCCATGTTGCTGAGCTCTTTCTTCCACTGGTCGAATTCGTCCTTGTCGCCGCCGCAGAAGAAGACCTGGCGAACGACGAAGTTGGAGCCGTCGTAATCGTCATCGAGCATCCAGTAGGCGATGTCGTTAACATCGCGGCTTTTGACCTCGTCGCGGATGGGGTCGTAGATGTCCAGCCCGGCGATTTCAACCGTGGCGGTGCTTCCCTTGCGGTGCAGGCGGATGTCGGGCTCGCCGATGGTGACAAAGCTGGCGGCTTTCTTGTCGCGCTTGAGGAGACCTTCCTGCAGGAGGTCGTCGTGCATACGCACAATGCTGACCTGGAAGGAGCCGAAACTGCGGCTGAGCTCGGTGAGGCCGCTCTCGAAAGCGAAACCGAGAATGAGCAGCCAGTCCGCATCATGCCGATCACGGCAGGCCTTGATGGCCTCGTTGACCGCCTGTTTGCTGACCGTGCCGAATTTGGGGCCGATGTAGAGGTAAGCCTTCTTCTCGCCGGCGTTGGTTTCGTAGAAACCCTCGGCGTGCAGCTCGGACGAGCAGAGGCGGTCGATGCGTGTAAACACCGCCTGTTGCGACTTGTCGCCGGTCTTCACGCCGGCAGACTTCAGGTGCTCGAAAATCATGTCTTCGAAGGCGGCAAGATCCTCGACGCTCTCGCGCTGGCGGGCGAGTTCCTCGGGCGAGACCGGCTCGTAGTTCTGGAGCGTCTCGACCGTGAAGGGCCCGGCTACGCGCAGACGTTTCTTGTCCTCAAGCGGCTGGTCGTAAAGCGTCTCCTCCTCGGGCGGCTCGTTGTTTGCAATGCTCTTGAGGGTGATGTGCGGCACCTTTTTGTAGACGAAGCCGTAGCGAACGTTGTGCCCGCACAGTTCATTCTTTT
>JAGOBZ010000252.1 GCA_017999015.1 Kiritimatiellia bacterium | reverse complement strand
GCCGAGAAAGAGGTCGCCGGGGTTGGCAACGGACTTCTCGGTGCGGGCCGCCTCAGCGGCCAGGGCGAGAGGCTCGGTGCGGCTGCCGGTGTAGGCGGCGACCGTGTGCGGCGAGACGGCGACGGCGAAACAGCGCCACGCCTCGGTCAGCTTGAAGCGCATGCCGCCGGCGAGCGTGTAGGCGGTCTTGCCGGGATCGGGGCCGAGCATCAGGGTGACGCCCGCCGGGTGAGGCATCAGATCCCATGCGCCGGGTTTGTGCAGCAGGCGTGCCGGAGCGGTTCCGGGCGTGGCCGGATTCTGCCGCGCCCACAGCACAAGCGTGAAGGCGTCGAGACCGTCGAGGGCTGAATCCTTGAAGCGCACGGCGCCGCCGGCGGGCGCGTCCTGCGGGGTGATGCCGCCGTGGCGCAGGGCGGCGGTCAGGTCAAGGCAGCGGCCAAAGGGACCGAACCCGTAAAACGGCTCCTCGCCCGGCGCGTACGTCTCAAAGTGCGCGGTGCCGCCGAGCGAACCGGCATTGGTCAGACTCGTCTCGAAATCAAACAAGACCAGCGGCTGGGGCGCAGCGGCCCAAACCTGCCAGACGATTAGAAGCTGGGAAACGACATGTTTCATGCGGAAACCTCTGGAGTCGGATCCCCGATAGTACAGATGGCCGCCTTGGCATTCGTTTTGACATACGTATGCCTGCGATGTCTGCTGTGACGTATGAAACGAGCGGGTTGATCGACTTTCCTTCGCCCATGCAGACTTGCGAGACCTGTTTTTATGGCAGTCATGCGATGTGTCGCTCAGCGGCCTGAGAGTCCGGATTTGTAATGGCCGACCGCTTCGCTGGTTCGAAGCGCCCGGTTGTAGAGGCGCAGGGTTTTGACGGCAGGTGCGATCGACAGGGTCGCGCTTCCGTTGGGCGTGCGCAGGTCGGGACTGAAGCGCCCCCAGCCAAACTGCCGCTGGTCACCGCCGTCGCACAGGACGCCGTCCACCACAAACATGATGATTTTGGGGCCGCCGTCGACGGTGATGACGGCGTGATGGGTCTTGCCGGCGGTCAGCAGGTTCCGGTCGCTGGCCCAGGCGCACTCGGTGCGGCCGTCATTGAGCGTGATGCGCAGCGCACCATCCGCCTCGGCAGCGAGAAGGATGCCGGAGCCGTCTTTGGCGCGGGAGTCAAGCAGCGGGGGCGGTATCGCGGACGGGCCGTCCGAGCCCCCGGTGGCGGGCAGCGTGAACCACACGTCTATGCTGAAGCCGGTGCGCAGGTCGAGGCCGCGCTGGTCTTCGGACTTGGCATCGCGCCGGTTGAACGCCGGCAATCGGGGCATGGCGACCTGTGCGGGAAGCTGTCCCGTGAGATTCAGAACGCGCCCGTTGGTGGCGACTTCACGGGCCTCCCATTGGGCGAAGAGGCCGTCGACGAGCGCCGGGGAAATCAGGTGGGTGCGGCCGATGGTTTTCTGCGTTTCAGTGATATAGATCTCGCCGCCATCCTCTACAAGATCGGGGTAGCTCATGCGGATGTAGGGGTCGTCGTCATAAAGCAGGATTTCGGGCTGCGACCACTCGAGACGCTTGCCGGTGGGCGTGTCGACCTCACGGCCGGCCATGAGCCAGGCGGGATTGCGGTCGTCATAGGGGCTGCGCCCGTCCTTGCCGTTCGCGCCGAGCGCGCCGACAAAGCGGCCGCCGTGGTTGTGGAACCAGTAGAGAAACTTTCCGTTGGAGGATTTCCAAACGAAATTTGCGGCGCGCGGGTGTTTGACGCGACGGCCGCCGGGGGTGTAGGTCTTGTAGGCGGGCTCGGTCCAGGTGCGCGCGCCGTCGCGGCTGTAGGCGCAGGCGGGCCAGCCATCGATGGTGCGGTAGACGCAGTAGAGCGAGCCGTCGCTGAGGCTGACGATGCTCTGCTCTTCCGCTACGCGGCCGCCGCCGGGAGGCGTCCGCAAGCCGACGGTGCCCTCGGGCAGGGTTTCAAAGGTGATTTTTGACGGATCGCGCTCGGTCAGAATATTCGGGCTCTTGAGGAACGCGCCCTCGGACTGGGCGAAGAAGCCCGCGCCCATGGCACCGACCTTATGGATGACGAGGAGGGCGTCGGTGCCGTGGATGAGCGGCTTGCCGACATTCCAAAAGAACTTCAGCTCGCCTTTGTAGATATTCTGAAGGTCGCAATCAAAGGCGCGCATCGGAATGTCATACCGCTGTGCCGACCATGTTTGTCCGTGATTGTCCGTATACTTGAAGACGTAGTGCCCGAGCGAGTCGACGCGCGCGTAGACGCCCTTGTCTTCGCGCTTGACCTCTTTCACGCGGTCGGTGTTGTGATTGTAGAAGCAATAGACCCGGCCGTGAGGTGTTTTGAGGAGCACGGCATACGAAGACTCGGGGCCGTCGGCAGGCTCAACGTCAACCGCCTTCTCCCACGTACGGCCCCGGTCGGTGCTGCGCATGGAGACGATGTGCTGGCCGGGGGCACCCTCTCTGCCGCTGCCTGTGGTGATCACGCAGAGCCAGGCGCCGTCGTCGGTCTTGACGATGTACGGCTGGTCGGCATAGTGGTTGCTCGGTATGGTCCATCCGTTCGAGAGGTGGCGCGCGTCAGGCACCGGGTTAGGCGAAGCGGACGTGGCGGAATCGGGCGGTGCTCGGAGGAATTCTTCCGGTGAGCGCGCGCCGGACGAGACGCGCCAATAATCAAAGATGCCGTAGAAGGTGTTGGCCGCGCTGAAGGGGCGTCCGCCGAGATAGAAGGCGGCGACGCCGTGGCTGTTGGGGGCTTGGGTGTTTGCGAGCACGCCGGCGGAGACACCGTTCAGGAACAGCTCCCAGGCCCCGTAGGTGCTGCACTCGGGATTGTAGGTCAGCGCGAGATGCTGCCAGCCCGGATTCTCGGTGACCCAGCCGCCCGGGAAAAACCCCGCGACGTTGTTGTTGTGCATGTAGAGGTGGTAGCCGACACGGTCGCCGTCGCGCCGCAGGGTCAGCATCCAGCCCGAACCGATGTCGCGCGCGCCGCAGACGTACCAGAGGTCTGCGCCCGGATCGGCGGTGCGGCAGAGCCAGCCCTCGACCGTGAAAGGCGCGGTGTGTTCGACCCGCGCGCCGACATTCGAGGCGCACAGATATCCGGCGTGTCCGTTGTCGAAAAACACCGCGCCTGCGTTGGCACGCGGGCCTCCGATGAAGCCGGGAGTGCTGTCGGGGTTCGGCACATGCGCGACAGCCTGCGCGTTGGTGGCGCCGGGCGCATGGCGTTGAGCCGTGAAATTGCAGGTGGCGTTAACGGCGCTGGCGAGGGCGGGAGCGCCGCCTTGCGTGTCCAGCGGCCAGCAGGCCACAGTGCGCGGCGCTGACTCGTCCTCTGGCGGCGCGGGCAGGCTGAACGAGCGGTAGTTGCCGATCGCCTCGGAAGTCGTCAGCGCCCTTGAGTAGAGGCGGCAAGTCTGTACGGCCTTGTCAGTCACGGCGGCTTGAGACACGGCCACGGCTTCCAGATCGGAGCGTATGCGCCCCCATCCGTACTGTCGGCGCAGCGCGCCGTCGGCGTAGCGTCCGTCGAGCAGCACGCCGATGATGCAGGCGGAGAAATCGCAGAGGAACACGACATGGTGCGTCCAGCCCTTGCGGATACGGCCGGGGTCGGTGTCCCACGAGACGCTGCGCACGCCGTCGGAGAGCGTCAGGGTGATCGCGGGTGTGCCGTCTGTCGCGAGGCTGGTGCGGACCTTGACGCCTTTGCCGGAGGCGTCCGTTTTCGAGAAGAGCGTCTGTCCCGGCGTTTCGGAGACGAGGCTGAAGAGCAACTCCAGCGAGAGGCCGCGGCCATCCAGACCTCCGAAGGCATGCGCTGATGTTTCATCAAGCAAGCCGGACATGCAGACGGTGCGGTTGGTCGCTTGCGCCCAGAGGCCGTGAAGAAGCGAGGGGGCGATCTCGTGGGCGCGGGCCACGGTCTTTTGGGTTTCGGTCAGCCAGAATCGGCCGTCCTGCTCGATCAGGTCGGGGTAACTCATGCGGATGCTGGCGGTCGGGTCGAAGAGCACGATCTCCGGTTCGGACCAGCGGATAACGCCGTCCGCGTGCAGGATGCCGCCGGTGAGAAAGACGGGATTCCGGTCCTCGAAGCTCCGGCCGCTGTGGTTGTGATACCAGAAGAGGTAACGGCCGCCGGCGGTCTTAAAGAGCTTGGGACAGGCGCGCGGCTGCTTGACGCTGCGTTGGCCGGGTCCGTAGGTCATGCGTTCGGGTAAAGACCAGGAGCGTCCGCCGTCGAGGCTGACGCTCTGCATGGGGGTCTGCTCGTTGCGGCGGTAGACGCAAAAAATGGCGTCGCCGTCGAGCGGCACCAGGTTGTGCTCCTCCTGGACCGAGCCGTAGGCGTTGTTGCGGATGCCGTGCTCGCCCTCCGGCAAGGTGACGAAATGCAGCTTATCAGGATCGCGTTCGGTCAGCAGGTTGTCGGACTCGAGCAGCCAGCCCTCTCCGTCCTGAAGGAAGTAGCGGCCCAGTTTGGTGAAGGCGAAACGGACTTTGCCGTTCCAGACCTTAGGCTTGTCGATGCCCCAGAACAGCATCAACTCGCCGCCCCATGGATTGGCGAGATCGCAGGCGGTGATGCGCACGGGGATGCGGTGACGCCGCGTGGACCAGGTACGACCGTTGTCATCCGAGTACTTGAAACAGTACCAACCATGCGTGTCAGAGCGGATGATGGAGGTGCTGCCCGGCAGCGTGGTGATGTTATCGCCGTTGTAGGTGTAGAAAACATAGATGCGCCCGTAAGGCGTAATCAAAGGGGTGGCCCACGAGGCCTCGGGGCCGTCGGGCGGCTCGATGTCAACCAGCGGCGACCAGGTCTCCCCCCGGTCGCTGCTGTACGCCGACGCCACATGTTGCCCGGCGCTGCCTTCGTGGCCCACACCGGTGGTCAAAACCACGACCCACTCGCCGTTGGCGGTGACCACGACATAAGGCTGGTCGCAGTAGTGCTTGGCCGGGATCGTCAGCCCATTGCAAATGTTTCGCGGATCTGCGGGTGCCAGGCCGGAAACGGTCGCGGCGGCGGAAATCGTGAGCGACAACAG
>JAGOBZ010000251.1:3913-5103 GCA_017999015.1 Kiritimatiellia bacterium | reverse complement strand
ACGAACGGAAGGCTTTTTCCTCATGCTCGGTTTGTTGAACATTTCGGAGGCGATGTCGATCGCGCTGCACACCTGTGCGAGTCTGGCGGAACAGCCCGACCGCTACCAGTCGGCGCGGGAGATTTCGGAGCGGCTCGGTTTTTCCGCGCACCACTTCGCGAAGGTGGTGCAACAACTGGTGCGGGCCGGCCTCCTGATGACCGAGCGCGGCCCGGCGGGGGGCGCGCGGCTGGCGCGGCCAGCCGGCGAGATCACGCTGCTGGAGATCTACGTGGCGGCGGGCGGCTCCCCCGACTACACCGGCTGCCTGCTGAAGCACGAGATCTGCAAAGGCGACGGCTGCGCCTTGGGAAAATTGATGGCGAAGGAGAATGAGCGGCTAATCGAGCTGCTGAAGACCGTCACGCTAGAGAGCATCGTGCGCTCGCTGAAGCGCAACCGCAAAGGAGGCGACGAATGAAGCGGAAGATTGTTACGATTGACCAGGAACTGTGCAACGGCTGCGGGCTGTGCGTCAGCGCCTGCCACGAAGGCGCGCTGAAAATGGTGAACGGCAAAGCGGTCCTGATTTCCGACAGTTACTGCGACGGGCTGGGCGACTGCCTGCCCGAGTGCCCCACCGGCGCGATCAAGATCGTGGAGCGCGAGGCCGCGGCCTACGACGAGGCGGCCGTGGCCGCCCGCATGTCCGCCGCGAAACAGGCCGCCGCGCCTGCCGCGCCTGCGCCGGCTCAACCGCCCTTCGCGGGCGGCTGCCCGGGCCGCATGGCCAAGGCCATCGCGCGGCCGCCGCAGCCGGCGGCCGCTGCGGCCGACGCCCCGCAGGGCGGCGCACCGGTGTCGGCCCTCGTCAACTGGCCGGTCCAGATCAAGCTGATGCCGGTCAACGCCCCGTATCTGCACAATGCCGCGCTGCTGATCGCTGCGGACTGCACCGCCTTCGCCTTCCCGGACATCCACCGGCGCTTCATGACCAACAAGGTGACGATGATCGGCTGCCCCAAGCTCGACGAGGGCGACTACACCGAGAAGTTGACCGCGATCCTCCAGGCCAACGAGATCCGCAGCGTGACCGTGCTGCGCATGGAGGTGCCCTGCTGCGCGGGCATCGCCAACGCCGCCAAACAGGCGCTGATCAACAGCGGCAAGATGATCCCGTGGCGCATCGTGACGATTGCCACCGACGGCAC
>JAGOBZ010000251.1:0-3813 GCA_017999015.1 Kiritimatiellia bacterium | reverse complement strand
AACCGTAGCCACCCTGTGGACGCGGCATCACACACACACCAACAAGGAGAACCTCATGAGCGACATGTTCTGTTTCCAATGCGAGCAAACCGCGGGCGGCAAGGGCTGCACCCGCATGGGCGTCTGCGGCAAGAATCCCGAAGCCTCCAACCTGCAGGATGAGATCACGGCCGGGCTCGTGACCCTGGCGCGCGCCTTGGACGACAAGCCCGCCTGCCCGTCGTGCGAGGCGCTTTTCATGGACGCGCTCTTCATGACCGTCACCAACGTGAACTTCGACCCGGCCGATCTGACGGCGATGCGCGACCGCATCCTCGCGGCGACCGCCACGGCGGGCGGGGCGCCGGCCTTCGCGCCCGAGAACCTCTTCCACGGCGACGCGGATGTCGTGTCGCTGCGTTCCACGCTGCTGTTCGGCCTGCGCGGCATGGCCGCCTACGCCGCCCACGCCCGCGTGCTCGGCAAGACGGACCCGGCCGTTTCCGCATGGTTCCAGAAAGGCATGAAGGCGCTCGGCGACGATCACTCGGTCGAGGAATGGCTCGGCCTGATCCTCGAGTTCGGCAAGGTCAACCTCGCCTGCATGGAACTGCTGGATGCGGCCAACACCGGGGCCTACGGCAATCCGGAGCCGACCCAGGTTGAGACCGGCCATCACAAGGGCCCATTCGTTGTGATCACCGGCCACGACCTGCGCGACCTCAAGATGCTGCTGGAGCAGAGCGCGGGCAAGGGCGTCAACGTCTATACGCACGGTGAGATGTTGCCGGCGCACGCCTACCCGGAACTCAAGAAGTTCCCGCAGCTCAAGGGCAACTTCGGCACCGCCTGGCAGAACCAGCAGAAGGAGTTCGACAACCTGCCGGGCGTCGTGCTCTACACCACCAACTGCCTGATGCCGCCCAAGCCCTCCTACGCCGGCAACCTCTACACCACGGCCGAGGTCGGCTGGCCCGGCGTCACGCACATCGCGGCGGACGCCAACGGCCACAAGGATTTCTCGGCCCTGATCGACCACGCCATCCGCCTCGGCGGCTGGCAGGAGGAGACCCAGGGCGCGCCGTTGATGACCGGCTTCGCGCACAACGCGGTGCTCTCCGTGGCCGACAAGGTGGTCGAGGCGGTCAAGGCCGGCGCGGTCAAGCACATCTTCCTGGTGGGCGGCTGCGACGGCGCCAAGCTCGGCCGCGACTACTACACCGAGTTCGTCGAGAAAGCGCCGAAAGACACGCTGATCCTGACGCTGGCCTGCGGCAAGTTCCGCTTCAACCACCTGCAAAGCCAGTTGGGCGACATCGGCGGAATCCCGCGCCTGCTGGACATGGGTCAGTGCAACGACGCCTATTCCGCGATCAAGGTCGCGGTGGCGCTCTCGCAGGTCTTCGGCTGCGGCGTGAACGACCTGCCGCTCTCGCTGATCCTCTCCTGGTACGAGCAGAAGGCGGTCTGCATCCTGCTGACCCTGCTGGCGCTCGGCATCAAGAACATCCGCATCGGACCTAGCCTGCCGGCTTTCGTCTCGCCCACCGTGCTCAACGTGCTGGTCGAGAAGTTCGGGCTCACCCCGATCAAGACGGCGGACGAGGACCTGGCGACGATCCTCAAAACCGCGTAGGCCGTCGGTCAAAGGAGGAGTTAGGATTTGGGAATTAGGAGTTGAGACGGGGTCTATCAGGGTTCCGCGTTCAACTCCTAACTCCTCATTCCTAACTCCTAATTCTTTTCAGCCGTAGATCGGCCCGAAGTTCTTGCAGGCGCGGTAGTCCGCGCCGATCGGATCGTCCACACCGAACAGACCCCAGACGTGCGGGCGGAAGGCCTGCTCCTCGGGCACGTTGGACATCGCGACAGGGATGCGCAGCATGGCCGCGAGCGTGATCAGGTCCGCGCCGATGTGGCCGTAGCTGATCGCGCCGTGGTTGGCGCTCCAGTTGTTCATGACGCTGTAGACGTCACGGAAGGCGCCCGTGCCGGTCAGGCGCGGCACGAACCAGGTGCAGGGCCAGGTCGGATCGGTGCGGGCCATCAGCTTCTCGGTCACGCCAGCAGGCAGATCGGTCGACCAGCCCTCGGCGATCTGCAGCACCGGGCCGAGCCCCTTGACGCGGCTGATGCGCGTCATGGTCATCGGCATGCCGCCCTCGGAGAGGAAGCTGGAGGAGTAGCCGCCGCCGCGGAAGTACTCGACATTGGCCGGTTCCCAGCGCGTCGCCTTGAGGCAGGCGTCCGCCTCCTTTTCGGTGATCTCCCAGAAGGGCTTCATCGCGGGCTTGCCCTTGACGCGCTGCTTGCCGGTGGCGTCGAGGCAGGCCGCACCGGAGTTCAGCAGGTGGATGAATCCGTTGGCGTTGAGCCCGGTCATGCGTTTGCCGGTCACGCGTTTGACCGCGTCCGGGCTCCAGAAGGTGCGCACGTCGGCAAAGATCTGGGCGCGGTTGGTCAGCAGATACATCAGCAGCATGCAGACGCCGTTGAGCGCGTCGTTTTCCGTCGCCACGATGTACGGCGCACGGATGCCGTTCCAGTCGAACGAGCTGTTGAGGAGCGCCTCGGAAAAGTCGCCGTTGGGCTTGTAGTCGGTCCACTGGCGCTGCCCCTGGAAGCCGGCCGCGAGGGCGTTGCGCCCGACCGCCTCTTCGCCGAAGCCCATCTCCGCCAGAACCGGGTTGCCGACCATCAGGTCGCGCAGGATCAGCGTCATCTTGATGACGTACTCCCAGTCGGCGTCTTTGGCGGCGCGAGATTTCTGCAGCGCCTTCTTGTTCAGGTCTTTGCCCTCTTTGCAGAACGCCTTGGCCCACGCCTGCGCCTTCGCGTACTCGGCCTTGTCATAGATGCCCTCCGCGATGCGCCGGTCCAGTTCGCACATGTCGACGTTCTCGACGCGGATGCCGAGATAATCCTGGAAGACGTCCGGATCGACGAACGAGCCCGCGATGCCCATCGAAGAGGTGCCCACCGCGAGGTAGGACTTACCGCGCATCATCGCGACCGCCAGCCCGCCCTTGACGAAGCGCAGCAGCTTCTCCCTGACGTCGGCGGGGATCGAGGTGTCGGTGCGGTCCTGCACCTCGCGCCCGTAGATCCCATACGCCGGGAAACCGCGCTGTGCATAGCCCGCGAGCATCGCGGCCAGATAGACCGCGCCGGGGCGTTCCGTTCCGTTGAAGCCCCAGACTGCCTTGGGCGTGTGGGGGGTCGTGTCCATCGTCTCGGTGCCGTAGGCCCAGCAGGGCGTGACGGTCAGCGAGACGCCCACATTCTCGCGCTCGAACTTGGCGGCGCAGGCGGCGGCCTCGGCGCAGCCGCCGATGTTGGTGTCCGCGATGACGCACTGCACCGGCGAGCCGTCGGGATAGGTCAGGTTCTCTGAAATCAGCCGGGCCGCGCTCTTGGCCATGTTCATCACCTGGTCTTCCAGCGATTCGCGAACGCCGCGCCGCCGGCCGTCAATGATCGGGCGGATGCCCACCTTGGGAAAACCGTTGTCGCACCAGATTGTTCTGCTCATAAATCCGAACCTCCTTGAGTGGTCATAGGGTATCGCCCTTTCTGTTGAAAAGCAACCGCTCTTGAGAATCCAAATAATCTTGCCTGCCTGACGATATCGTGGATACAATGCCGGATAGTGATAAGTGGACACAAGGGTGGCTGAGCATTTTCAGCGGCTGCATGGGGCTGTGATGGGGTGATGATGCGCACCTCGACGGATTGTCGGGCGTGCGGAATGAAAGGCGGCGGTTATGATGCGTCATTCGACGGCAGGGCGTTGGGGTTCACGGTTTTTTCACATTCATGCCGGTGTGTGTGCGC
>JAGOBZ010000250.1 GCA_017999015.1 Kiritimatiellia bacterium | reverse complement strand
CCCTTTTCCGGCGGGCTCACGCGCAATGTGGTGCAGTGTCTGGACGATTATGGCATCCCGCTGCTGCTGAGTCATACGGTGACCGAGATTCACGGCCGCGAGCGCTTGGAAGCGGTGACTGTCGCGCAGGTGGACGCGCAGCGCAAGCCGTTGCCGGGCACGGAGCAACGGTTCGAGTGCGACACGCTGCTGCTTTCAATCGGCCTGATCCCAGAAAATGAACTCTCCCGCGCGGCCGGTGTCAGGGTGTCAGAAGTCACGTGCGGGCCGCTGGTTGATGACGCCTTGCAGACCAGCGTGCCGGGGATTTTCGCCTGCGGCAACGTGTTGCATGTCCATGATCTGGTGGACCATGTGACCGTCGAATCGACAGAGGCGGGGCGCCAAGCAGCGAAATATGCGCGAGGGCAAGGTGAGGCAGGCCATCCTGCCTGCCAGATGTTACAGATACGCGACGGCGCGGGTGTCCGCGGTCTGGTGCCGCAGACGGTTTGCGCGGTACGGGTGGCGGACGCGCTGCCGCTGATGTTCCGTCCGGCCGCGGTCTTCAAGGATGCCGCGGCGGTGGTGCGGCTCGACGGCGAGGAGGTGTTGCGCAAGCGGTTCCGGATTCTGACGCCCGGCGAGATGGTGAGGCTCGTCGTGCCCAAGGAGGTGTTGGAACGGCATGCTGGCGCAGGCGAGTTGACGGTGGAGGTGACGGTATGAGCGAGCGGACCGTAACGTGTATCGGATGTCCGATGGGGTGCCGGTTGCGGGTTACGCTGGAGGGCGGTCAGGTGTCTGAGGTGGACGGCGCGGCCTGCGGACGCGGCGCGGCTTATGCGCGGCAGGAGTGCGTGTGCCCGACGCGTCAGGTCACGACGCTGGCGCGTGTGCGCGGGCGGCGCGAACCCCTCAGCGTGAAAACGGCGCAGCCGATTCCTAAGGCGATGATTCTTTCGTGCGTAGAGGAGATCCACCGGGTCTGCGTGGCGCCGCCGGTGAGGATCGGCGATGTGGTGGTGCAGAATGTATGCGGTACGGGCGTAGACGTGGTGGCGACGATGGAGGCGGGAGTAGGAGTTAGGAGTTAGGATTTAGGAGTTAGGAGTTAGGAGTTGGAGTTTGCATGAGACAGCATCAGGAACTGTTTGGTAGAGTGGCATCATGAAGTTGTTGCCTTTTTTTAAACCTGCGCCGCACCGGCCGGTGACCGGCACGCGGGAGGCGCAGGCGCGCGACTACCGCCGGAGCCGCCAGCAGGCGGTGTTCGTGATGGTGACGGTCTACGGACTCTACTACGTGTGCCGGCTGAGCCTCAACGTGATGAAGAAACCCCTTGTGGATTCGGGGTACCTCACCACCGAGCAACTGGGCTACATCGGGTCGGCGCTGTTCTTCGCCTACGCGGTCGGCAAATGCTTGAACGGCTTTCTGGCGGACCGCAGCGACATCCGCAAGTTCATGGCGGTCGGCCTGTTCGTCTCCGCCCTCGCCAATTTTGCTCTGGGATTCCGCATGCCGGCGCTGCTGTTCGCGGCGCTGTGGGGCATCAACGGGTACGCGCAGTCCATGGGCGCGCCGGCCAGCGTGGTGGGGCTGGCCCGCTGGTTCAGCAACCGGGAGCGCGGGACCTACTACGGCATCTGGTGCACGAGCCACAACCTGGGCGAGGCGTTGACCTTCATTCTGACCTCGCTGATCGTCTCCTCGTTCGGTTGGCAGTGGGGGTTCGCGGGCGCCGCGCTGTTCGGCTTTGTCGGTGCGGTGCTGGCGTGGGCACTCTATCGGGACAGCCCGCAAAGCCGGGGCCTGCCGTCGATCGCCGACTGGTCCGGGGAGACCCTTTCGCCGGAAGAGGCGAAGGAGCACGAGTCGGTGGGGGCGGGGCAAAAGGCGGTGCTGACGAACTGGGCCGTGTGGATGATCGCGCTGGCGAGCGCGTTCATCTACGTGTCGCGCTACGCCATCAACAGTTGGGGCATCTACTTTCTTGAAATGAAGAAAGGGTACAGCAACCTGGAGGCCAGCTCGATCATCTCCGTGAACGCGATGTTCGGTCTCTTCGGCACGCTGTTTTCCGGCGTGATCTCGGACAAGCTGTTCGACGGCCGTCGCAACGCGCCCGCGCTGATTTTCGGGGTGATGAACACCGTCGCGCTCTGCCTGTTTCTCCTGGTGCCGGGCGCGCACAAGTGGGTGGACGTGGTGGCGATGGTGCTGTTCGGGACCTCGATCGGTGTGCTCTTCTGTTTCCTGGGCGGGCTGATGGCCGTGGACGTGGCGCCGAAGAACGCGGCGGGCGCGGCGCTGGGCGTCGTCGGCATCGCCTCGTACCTCGGCGCGGGCATTCAGGACATCGTGAGCGGGTATCTGATCAAGTCGCAGGGGACGGGTGAGGGCGGCAAGAAGGTTTACGAGTTCGCGCACACGGTCTTTCATTTCAACGGAAGCGCGTACGCGGTGGATCACATCGCCCTGTTCTGGATCGGCGCGTCGCTGCTCTCGCTGCTGTGCGCGCTGACAGTTTGGAACGTGAAACCGAGGGAGTAGAAGCGTGGTGCACAATGGGAATGGCTGCTCTGTGTGGCAATCGGTGACTGGCAGGGATGCGCGAAATTCATGCGTTTCTGGTGAAAAGAGGAGGAGATGAGTCGGGGAAGCGGGCTCATTTTGGAGCGCGGCGGCTTGCCGCCGCTTTGGAGAGCGGGAGCTTGCTCCCGCTCTCCACAAACCGGTCGCAGCCCATCGTCCGTCTCCTCGCCTCCGCCCTCGCCCGACTGTGCTTCGCATCAATCACTCGCTCGACTCGCGTACCCCTGCCATGCGCCTACCCTGAATCTACCCTGTTTTTTCGGGTTCACGCATGCTGCGAATCGTGATAATTTAAGACAAAGTTAAGTTTGGAATGCGGTGTGTGTGTGTGAACGCAGAGCATAAGGAGCGGTTGTATGAACTCGTGCTTGACGGGTGCGGTGCGGTGCATGGGTGTTCCTGGGAATGGCGGTGTCGGGATCGGCTGCGCGGGCCGATGCGCTGCCGGTGCCGCTGGTGCATTGGACGTTCGACGGCGGCGCGGCGACCAACTGCGGCAGCGGCGGGGACTTGTATGACGCGGTCGTGTCCGGCGCGGTGGCGTACACGAACGGCCTTGCCGACGGCGGGCTCTGCCTGCTCGGCGGAAGCCAGGGGTATGCGGCGCTGCCCTATACCCTCGGCGACCAGGGAACGATCGCGTTCTGGTACAAGCCGTTCCGGTTTTACAATTGGAACTCTCTGTTTGACAACACCCGGGATGCCAACCAGTGGGAGATGTGGCTCGACGAGGGTGCCAACGTCCGGTTCCGTCTCGCGGGCGGACAGGGGGACATCGCCTACGGCAATCTCAACAGCCTGCACAACGGCTCGAACGTGTGGTATCACTTCACCGTGACGTGGGATCGGTATGCGGAGACGAACCACGCCCGCCTGTATGTGAACGGTTGCGAGCGTACGCGCGCCAATATCTCCTCCTGGGTCGAGCCCGGCTCGACGGTTTATTTCGGCGGGCATACCGGTAACTCGCCGGCTGAAGGCATTCTGGATGACGTGCGCGTCTACGGGACGGCGCTGGCCGACACGCAGGTGCAGGCGCTGCACGCTCTGATCGCCGAGCAGGCGCCGGCGGTGCAGGTGTCGTTCGACGCGAGCGTGACGAACACCGGCACGGGCGGCGCGAAGTTTGACGCGGCGCTCGCCGGCGAGCCCGCCTGGACAAACGGGCTGAACGGCCTCGGGCAGGCGCTCGCGCTGGACGGCGTGGACGATTACGCATCCATACCTTACCGGCTGCCGGTGTCGGGCTCCGTCTCGCTCTGGTATTACGTCCCCGGGCCTTGGTATGACTTCAACACGGTGTACGACAATTCGGTCAACGGCAACCATTACGAGTGCTGGATCGCCGGGGACTCATGGTTGGCGTGTCGGCCGGCGGGCAACCAGTGGCCGCAGCGGGCAGCCTACAAACTGGACGGCGGCTCCAACCGCTGGTATCACATTGTCGGCACCTGGGACACGCTCTCCAGCAATATGGTGCTGTTCGTCAACGGCGTCGAGCGCGGACGTGCCGTCAACACGAACGGCGCGGCGTGGCCGATCGCCGGGACGCATTTTTACATCGGCGGCGGACATCCCGACAACACGAACGGGTGTGGTGCGGCCTCGGAGCTGCAGATCTTTGAGACGCCGCTCTCTCCCGGCCGCGTGGCTGAGCTCTTCAACGAGAGGCGCGCACGGAACCGCGGGCTGGCGGCTTACGTGCCGTTTGACGGCACGGCAGTAGACATTGCCGGCAGCAACGCGGTGGTGCTGGGTGGGGCGCCGGTCTATGTCAAAACGCAGGGCGGTTTCTACAAGGGGCTGAGCTGCGGGATGCCGGAAACCAACATCAGCGACTATGCGTCGGTCTCCAACGTGTTGGGATCGCCGGTCGGCACGATCGCGTTGTGGTACTATGCGCGCGGCCCTTGGTACAATTATCAGACCGTGTTCGACAATCCGGTCAATCGGGAATACTGGGAGTGCTGGATCGATGTCACCGGTACCCTCAAATCACGTGTCAGCAACAAGTCTGGCGGCGGGATTGTCCAGTATGATCTCGACAACCTGCGCGGCCCGGACAGTTGGTATCACATCGCGTTCGTCTGGGACCTGGGCCTGGGGCAGACACGGCTGTATATCGACGGCGTGTTGCGGTCGAACGCGGCGCTGACCGCTGGCGGTTGGGTCGATCCCGATCCGACGCTGAATCTGGCGGGCGGCAACGCCGGCAACTCGAAAGGCAACGGCATCTGGGACGAGGTGCGCGTCTACGACCGCGCGTTGACGGATGAGGAGATCGCCGCGCTGACGGTGATCCCGCCCCTGCCGCCGCCGCGCGGCACGCTGTTCACGCTTTACTGACAAGAAAGGACAAACACGTACCATGACACGGACAACGGCGTTGATGATGGCTGGGGTGATGATGGCCGGGTGGACGCATGCGGCGCAGCCGCCGATCCGGTTCATCTCGCACCGCGGCGAATCGATGGATGCGCCGGAAAACACGATGGCGGCCTTTCGGCTGTCGCGCGAGCGCGGTGTGTTCGGCTTCGAATGCGACATCTACATGACGGCCGACAACGAGATCATCTGCCTGCATGAC
>JAGOBZ010000249.1 GCA_017999015.1 Kiritimatiellia bacterium | reverse complement strand
AATGTTCTCGTCACTGGCGCGCGCCAAACCGTGCGTCCGTCACGCTCCACGCTGAAGGTCACTGTCCCCTCGCGCGGCGCCACGCCGAACCGCCGGACCGACGCGCCGAATGTGACCGGCTCGCCCGGCCAATACGCGAACTGCCCGGGCCCGGCCGTTTCGAGCATCGTTCCGCGTGTCACGCGCTCAAGCGCCGACACCACGCGCGGTAAGACAGGCGGCGTGCTCCACACACCGGGGTCACGGTAACCGAACCCAGCAAACACGCTCCCGGCCCTGTTCGAATGGCTGTTCAGCAACAGCCATTCGCATGCGCCGCCCGTCCTGCCGTCAGGCCGGCGCGCCTCGGCGAGCGTCACAAACCGCCACTTCGCGCCGCGACCGTAGCCTTCGCCGCGCGTGCGCGGAATCGCGCACACAACATCCCGGCAGACCGTGCCGGCCACCGACACCTCGCCTGTCACCGCATGCGTTTTGTAACGCGGGTAGAGGCCTTCCAGCGAGAGCTCCGCAGGCGGCAGCGCAAGATCCGCCGCAGCGAAAGGATCGCGTGCCGATCCCACATCGGTCAGCCACACCGTATGCGAGCCTCCGACCATCGCGGGCGTATGCGAGGCTGACATGCCGAAGCAGATGCGCACCGCCTGGTCCGCACGCAGACGGTCGTTTTTGCCGCCGCGCCGCCCCTTCGTCGCCGAATCCCGCCAGTATTGAAATGCGGCCAGCGGCAGACCGACCCGGCGCCATGCGTGGGTCAGTTCGGCCACGGCGATCCAGCGCGACCCGTCGCGCTCGATGATTTCCACCGCGAGTTGCGCCATGGGCTCGCCGCTTCTTGCGCAAAAGGTCACAAAGTCGTCGCCTTGCCCGAACAGCCGGGCCACCTCGGGCGAATGGCGGATCTCCCAGCCTTGCAGCCGTTCAATATCCATACGCAGGCAGAACGTCGCTTCGGGCCCTTCCGGCACGAGCGAAAAGGTGTTGTTCGCGGCACCTTCGGAACTCGCCCGGCGCCATGCGGCAAGGTCCATGCCCGCCTTGATCTCAAACGGCCGGTACGCGGGCACCACGCGTTCCGCGAGCGCCGCTCGTCCGGCCGCATCGAGCCAGCGCCCGTCGACGCGCCAGAGCGACCGGTCAGCGAACGGACCGCCGATGCAGAACGTGTGGACGCCCTCGCGCGCCAGTCGGTCCACTGTCCTCACCGCCCCGGCCGGCAGCGCGTCGCAGTGCGTCAAGACCAGCACGCTGAAGCGCTGCACCGCCAGCGCGTCGGACTCGAGAAGCTGTTCCGCCGTCAGCCGCGTGACCTCGAACCCCTTGGCTGTCAACGCGACGGCCAGCCGCGCGTTCGCCGCGCGGTCATGCCCGGGCAAGGCATCATCCAACAGCGCCACGCGACCGGACACGCCGGCCTGCCCTTCCTGTTGGGCTTCCGCCCTTACCGCCACGCCGCACAGCATCCACACGGCCGCCGTCCAACCGATCACGTCCAACCGAACCCATCTCATCTTCTTTCCCTTTCGGATAAGTGCTGCGATTAGCAAGTACGCATTTATTATTATGACCATGAGACGAGGAATCAGCAACGGTACACCGTAAAAATTATAAACGCCGTCCCCGCGTGGGCAGGAACGGCGTTCGGTGTCAAAACGATCGGCGCGACGCGCTTACTTCGCAATGACCTTGGCCATCTCCAGCACCTTGTTGGAATAGCCCCACTCATTGTCGTACCACGCCACGATCTTGACGAAGGTCGAGTCGAGCATGATGCCGGCTTCGGCGTCGAAAATCGAGGTCTTGGCCTCGCCGCGGAAATCGGTCGAAACCACCTTGTCCTCGGTGTAACCGAGAACACCCTTCAGCTCGCCGTCAGCAGCCGCCTTCATCGCCGCCTTGATCTGATCGTAGGTGGTTCCCTTCGCGAGTTCAACCGTCAGATCAACCACCGACACATCGGAGGTCGGCACGCGGAACGCCATGCCGGTGAGCTTCTTGTTCAGCTCTGGGATCACCTTGCCGACCGCCTTGGCCGCGCCGGTGCTCGACGGGATGATGTTCTCGAGGATGCCGCGGCCGCCGCGCCAATCCTTCTTGGAGGGGCCGTCCACCGTCTTCTGCGTCGCCGTAGCGGCGTGCACCGTGGTCATCAGGCCTTTGACGATCCCGAAGGTGTCGTTCAAAACCTTGGCGACCGGCGCCAGGCAGTTGGTCGTGCAGGAGGCGTTCGAGATGATGGTCTGGCCGGCGTAGCTCTTGTGGTTCACGCCATAGACGAACATCGGGGTGTCGTCCTTCGACGGCGCCGACAGGATCACCTTCTTCGCGCCCGCCTTGATGTGCGCTTCCGCCGTCTCCTTCGTCAGGAAGAGGCCGGTCGACTCGACCACGATGTCGGCGCCGACTTCGTTCCACTTCAGAGCCGCAGGATCCTTCTCCGCAGTCAGGCGGATCTTTTTGCCGTTCACGATCAGGTTGTTGCCTTCAACCGACACTTCGCCCTGGAACCGGCCATGCACGGAATCGTACATCAGCATGTAAGCCAGATAATCGGGATCCAGCAGATCATTGATGCCGACAATTTCGATCTCGTTCGAGAAATTCTTGATCGCCGCGCGGAACACCATACGGCCGATACGGCCAAACCCATTGATACCAACCTTGATCGCCATTTTCTTTACTCCTTCGCTGTTTAAGGACAACAGAGACCGGCCTTGCCGACCCAACCATGCCGGAACCCGCCGCGCCTTCCGGCCGTTCATCCGGAAAAAGAGCCTGCGCACCCTGCATGATTGGCGAAGTAGGATACGCATTCCCCGTCCGCCCGTCAATCTGGAATTCAACTAAATCGATACCATTCCATCGATTCAGAATGACGCTTTACACCTTCCTTTCGTGCGGGTAAGCTACAGACCACACCATGAAACAAGGCCGATCCCGCGATTTCTTGACTGCCTACCACCCGCCCGGCCGCGATGCCTTGATCTGGGGAGTCCGCGTGCTCGACGCCGGATTCGAGGCCTTTCCGCCCGGCAAACCTTACCCCGCCAAAGAGCACCACCCCGCCCCCTATCTTTACGACTGGGAAAAGGGGCGCGTCTTTTCCGAATACCAGCTTCTGGCCATCACCCGCGGCGGCGGCATCCTCGAGACCGCCACCTGCCCCCACCTCGCGCTGCAAGCCGGCGACCTCTTCATCCTTTTCCCCGGCGAATGGCACCGCTTCCGCCCCGACCCCGCGACCGGCTGGGATGAAAACTTCGTGGGCTTTGACGGCGATTACGCGCGCCATCTGATGCACGCTTTCTTCACCCCGGGAGAGCCGATCCTGCGCGGCGCCGCCACCGAAGAGACGGTGGCGCTGATCCGCAAGATCGCCCACCACGTCGGCGACACGTCGCCCGAAACCGCGCCGCTGGTTTTCGCCGACATGATCACGCTGATCACACGCCTCGTACTCTTTACCCGCGTGAACGCCTCCAGCGAGTGCCGTTCCGCGCGGCTCAAAATCACCGCGGCGCGCGAACAGATCATTGCGCGCGCCTTCCAGCGCATCGATTTCCGCAGGTTGGCCGCCTCGCTCGGGATGAGCTACACCGTCTTCCGCCGCCTGTTTCAGAAGGAGACCGGACACGCGCCGCTCGCCTATCAGCTTGAGACCCGCATCAACCGGGCGCGCGTGCTGCTGCAACAGACCGATCTCTCCGTCACGGAGATCGCCCATCAGACCGGTTTCTCCAACGTCTTTTACTTTTCGAAGATGTTCTCCAATCGAACCGGCCAAACTCCCACCGCGTGCCGACGAATAACGGGTTCAAACCGTGACCCACATGTCAAGCCCTCGCTTCGGCCGAAGGACTGAACGATTAAAGGCTACGGTCTGTTGTGTCGCTTGCGGAACTCGAAAATCCCGCACCCGTACTGGCAGCCGAAACTGTTCGCCGCCTGTTCGGGCGTGATCGCGACATCCTCGTGCAGCGCGCCGGCATCGTCCACATACGAGAAGCCGGCCAACTCATAGTCATCGCGCGCAAGATCAAGCAGGGTCTGCACGGCAAACACCCGGTTGGCGTTGAAGTCGATCCGCTCCGGCCCGATCGGGACCGACAGGTAGAGCATGCCGCCCGGTTTCAGCACCTTCGACAGCGCGTGGAACCCTTTGAGGTGCCCGTCGAGGTCCACCGGATCGCCATACCTGCCCAGCCCGAAATGCTCGATCGCGTGCAGGCAGGAGAGCGAATCGCAACACGCCGCAAAGGCTTCAGACGGATTCATGAGATCCATCTGACGAAACCGGACACCCGGCACCGCCACGGACAACGGACGGATGTCGAACACCTCGATCTCGCGGAACGCCGCCACATGCGCCACAAACCCGTCGACACGCGACCCCACATCCATGTGCCGCTCAGGCTTCCGAGCAAAGATGCGGCGCGCGACCAGCAAGTCCTGATGAAAGTAGTGGCCGCGGGCGCTGCCGCTGTCCTCGTACCGGTCTTTCAGACACGGCATCGAGAACCGCAGCCGGAACGGCCGGCCGGCCGCGCGGTTCTGCCGTTTCAACACGGCATAATCGCGGACAGCCGCCACGAGCCCCGGGAAAACATAGCGCAGCGCGATCGGATTCAGGCCGAACGCCTCCATCCAGCGGCAAGCCGGTTTCGCGACCCGTTCGATGAACGGCGTGCTAGGGGACATGTGAAGCCTCCTGCTTCTTTTCTTTACGACAACACCGGCGACTCAATCCGCAACCCCGGAAAGACTGTTTTGAAATGACAGGCGTTCCGCGTCAGCAATCCGCCCGCACGCATTGCGAACGCGCCGATCAGGATATCCGCGACAGGACGCTTGCCGACCCTTTTATCACGCTTGAGATAGACCTGCCGCGCCCATGCTTCCGCAGCCGTCTCCGTGTCTTCCGGCAACCAATCCCAATCGTGACGGATCTCGAGCTGATCCAGAAACACCCGCTCTTTATCGACATCGCCGTCAAAATAGGGAGCGATCTCGACCATCGACACAGGGCACGCCGCAAGACCGTCAGCGACAAACCGGTCAAGCAGACGGGCTGAAGAGACCGACCACACGGACGCTCCCAAGGCGACATCCAGCATGACGCAACTGTCCACGACCCACGCCATCAGGACTCCCCTTCCCGCAGAACCTTCATGGCTTCATC
>JAGOBZ010000248.1 GCA_017999015.1 Kiritimatiellia bacterium | reverse complement strand
ATGTGCGCGTCTTGCCGAAGCCGCGCGCGCCCGGCTGCGCGAAGGGACGCCGCGAAGAGACGCCGTAGAAGAAAACGTCGCCGACTTCCATCGATGTCTCGGTGCTGCCGCGCGGCCAGAACCCGTATACGGTCGCCGCGCCATCTTCCGTCGACGTGCGGAGCGTGCCGGGATAATCCGGGTCGAACCAGCCGACGCGCCCCTCGGCAGGGATCTCGGGCGCGTACATCGGCGTCACCGCGAGCGTGCCGCCCGCGTTCACTGTGATCGACCCCGAATAAGTGCCGGAAAGCTGGATGCGTCCGTCGATCTCCACGTTGCCCGTGCCGCCGTAGAGGAACGCCTTGGCCGGTTGCGCGGTGCGCGCCGCAACACCCTGGTACTGCCCTGTGAGCCCCCACTTCTTCGCGAGGTACGTCTCCACGCTCACACGCTCTGCGTCGGCAAGAACCTCGTTGAAGACAAGGATCTCGCCGTAGTTCTGTCCGCCGCACGTATTGTAGTCGGCGGCCCAGCCAAAGGCGTTGACGTTGTGTCCCGTGATGTCGAGCGAGATGATCTGCCAGCCGCCGGAAAGTCCCGTCGACGTGGGGTTCACCTTCACGCCGTCCACCCAGGCGTCGATCGCGATCAGCGCGATGGGATCGTCCTTCGTGAACGCGGAACGCGCCAGCGCGCCGTCGGACAGGCCCACGAGCGCCTTGCCGCCGCCGTTCTGCGACCCGAACACCATCGTCACGAACTTCGTGCCGGCGAGCGCCGGATTGGAGGGCTGCGTCAGACTGGTTACGTCGAGCGAGCCCGCGCTGGTCTGGATACGGCGGGAAGAACCCACGGGCCCGCAGGAGAAGGTGGCGAGGCCGTTCAGACTGTTCTGTACGCGGTACGGGAAGACTTGCGGCAGATCCTCGAAATCGGTACCGCTTCCAAAAAGGCTCTGGTAATGGCGTATGTGGCGAAGGAAATACGTCGTCTGGAGCGAACGCGTATCCGCGAACGCCTCCACGAGGTCGTTGCCGTTGTATGTCGTGGTCAGGGTCACCCCGCCGGTAGCTTTCGCGCGGATGTAATCCGGAATCGCCGTGCCGAGTTTGCGGAATGCCGAGTCGTCCGAGGGATCGATCCAGAGCAAGGCCCGGTAGCGAACGTCGTCGACGAGTTTCAACGTCCCCGCTCCGCCCACGAACTGCGGCGTGCTGACCGTATCCACGCGGGCTGAAACGATCATGCCCGCGCCGGCGGCGACTTTGAGGGTGCCGAGCTTGGCGGGGTCGTTGAACGTCGTGTCGACCGGCAAGACGCTATACGCCGTCAAATCCGCAGTTTCGAACCCGTTAAAATTATAGTCGCCGTCAGCATCCGGGAAAACGTGCCACGTGCCATCCGGAACGGTGATCTCGACGGGCGTCTTCCCGGCCGGGAACTGAAGCGCCACGCCCGTGCCCTGCAACAGCCGCGTACCGTCGTTCACAGCATTCACGACGACCGTCGCCGTCGAGTTCGTTGTCCGGCCAAACCTGAGTGTGCCGCCGAGTTCCGCGAAGGTGTGGGTGAGGTCGCCCGGCAGGTTGACCGCGCTGGTCATGCCGCTTCCCGAAACCCGGGCTGAAAAGGTGCAGCCGACTGTGGATTCGAGGGTCAGCGTGCCGCCGACCGAAATCGGATGGGTCGACACGGCGTACTCGCCGAGCGCACTCCAGGGCCGCGTTTCGTGATCCTTGTCCGTTTGCAGCAGATCGCTCAAATCGGGGTCGATCTCGTATCCGGCCAGACGGCAGTCGCACCCCGCGCCGATGTCAAGCGTCTTGCCGGCGGGGATGTAAGCGTCGTCGAAGATATAGACGATCGGATTCGTAAACGCGGTGCCGTAGACGCTCATGAAGTCCGGTCCGGCGATCGCGACGGTGTGGCCCGCGATAATGACAGGTGCCGCGACTCCGCTTTGCGGATAGCCCTTGATCGTGCAGCTTTTCAGATTCACCTTGCCGGTGTACGGCGTGCCGGCGGCTGTCACGAATGAAATGTCCGGAACGTCGTAGAAGGGATATCGGTTGGCGGTTGTGCAGCCGAGCGTCGTCGACGTCGCATTCGAGATGACAAGCGCACCCGTCGAGCCGAGAATGACGCTACGCTGGAAAAGCGGCGCAAATTTGTACACATCCGTCGCGTCTACCACCACCGTGCCGTTGGTGATGAGATAGTTGCGCCAGATCGCCCAAGAGGTGGGATTGTTCGCGGCAGGCGTATAGGTGCCGTGGATCGTGCCTGAGCCCAGAAAGCGCATCGTGTGTGCGTTGAGATTCAGGTTATTGTCGCCCGCGCCCTGGCAGCCCACATCCACGACCGCGCCGTCGGCCCAATCGAAGACTTCGGCCTGCGCCGTCGTTGACATCAACGAAACGCCGGCAACCGTCACCGCGAACAAGCACCCGCAGACCGTCTTTTTCATGAACACGTTCTCCATGATTGTCACAAGCTTACGTTCGGGGCATTCTACATGCCACAAGAGTCACACCTTCACCTCAATGTCGGTTGTCACTATAAGCGATCTCCGCATAACAAGCGTTCGATTTCAGCCTGAACTTTTTTTAAACATCGGCCTTCTCATATTGACGTTGTCATCTTATCACCCGCAGGCCAAACAATCCTACCGGTTTGCGCAAAATAATCGTCTGCTTTGCGTAATGATCACTCAGTTGCAAACTCCCCATGACAGTCTGATCACGCTTTCTTTTTTCTGCCTTTGGAAACGAGTGCTTGCATCTTCACGGCGAATCAGCCATCATGACTGCCACTTTTTACCACAAAGGAACGATCTGGAGGAGTTTCCATGGGCACAGGCCGTACACTGAACAAGAATCCGCGCACACGTCCGATCAAGAGCCAGGGAGAAAAGCGCCGCCGTTACAAGGTGCAGCGCGCCCGCCTGGTCAAGCTGGGCATGGACGAAACGGTTGCCGCCAAACTGCAGCCGAACGAGCTGCGCACGCTGGTGCAGCAGCCGACCAAGGTGAAGAAGATGGTGGCGCCCAAGGCTCCTAAAGCCGCGAAACCGGCCAAGGCCAAGCCTGAGGTTGTTGACGCCGCCGTGCCGGCAAAGCCGGCCGCAAAGCCGGCCGCAAAGCCGCGGAAGACACCGGCCGCAAAGAAGGAACCCGCGAAGGCGAAAAAGCCCGCAGCCAAAAAAGCGGAATAACGACGTTGCGGTCCGATTGTTAAAAACGCGCCCCGCTCGGTCGGTCGGCGCGTTTTTTCTCTTTGCAACTTGACCGATAAGCCCGAATCGAAATTGAGGAGATGAATCATGTCCCCTGTCCCTGTGAACCGTGAAACCGTGCTGGCATTCCATCAAGGCGGCAAGGTCGGCGTGCGCCTGACCAAACCGCTGAAGACGCAAAACGATCTTTGCCTGGCGTACACGCCCGGCGTGGCGCATGCTGTCAAAGAGATTGCCGCGAAGCCTGACAGCGTGTTTGACTACACCGCCAAGCGCAGCCTCGTGGCCGTGGTCTCCGACGGCACCGCGATCCTCGGACTCGGCGACCTCGGCGCCGCCGCCAGCATTCCGGTCATGGAGGGCAAGGCTGTTCTCTTCAAGGCTTTCGGCGATGTTGACGCCTGGCCGGTGCCGCTCGCGCACTGTCGCCGCGACGGCGCCGACACCGGCGAGACCGATCCGCAGCGCGTGATCGACGCGGTGCTGGCCCTCGCGCCCATGTATGGCGGCATCAACCTGGAAGACATCGCCGCCCCGGCCTGTTTTGAGATCGAGGACCGGCTGGACGCCCTGCTCGACATCCCGGTCTTTCATGACGACCAGTGGGGCACGGCGGTCATCACTCTGTCAGGCTTGCTCAACTACTCGCGCCTCTGCGGCCGCGCGATGTCCGAAATCCGCGTCGTGATGAACGGCGCCGGCGCGGCGGGCATCCGCATCGCCGATATGTGCAAGGCCGCCGGTGTGAGGGATCTTGTCATGTGCGACACCCGCGGCGTGATCCACACCGGGCGCACCGACCTCAACGACCACAAGCGCCGCCATGCTTCGGACACGCCGGCCCGCACGCTGCAAGAGGCGCTGCGCGGCGCACACGTTTTCATCGGCGTCTCGGCAGCAGACTGCGTGACGGCCGACGACGTGCGCGGCATGGCCGACTATCCGGCGATCTTCGCCATGTCCAATCCCGATCCGGAAATCCGGCCCGACATCGTGGCTGAAGTTTTGGGCAGCAAGCCGTATGTCATGGCTACGGGACGCTCCGACTACCCCAACCAAATCAACAACGTGCTGGGCTTCCCCTACCTGTTCCGCGGCGCGCTGGATGTGCACGCGCGAACCGTCAACACCGCGATGAAGGTGGCGGCCTCCGAAGCGCTGGCCGCACTGGCCCGCGAACCGGTGCCGGCCGACGTGCAAGCGCTCTATCCTGCCGAGCGGCTTGAATTCGGCAATGGCTACGTCATTCCAAAACCGTTTGACCGTCGCCTCTTCGTCGAGGTTTCGTTTGCGGTGGCACGCGCCGCCGTCGAGTCCGGCGCGGCACCGGCCGACACCGATCTCGCTGCACTCAGAGCCAGCCTTGAAGCCCGCAACGCAAACCGCGCCTAACGCGACGCTGACCGGCCTCAGTGTATGAAACGAAAATGAAACGGAGCCCCGTCACACAATCAGCATACAGTCTCCGTAGCTGAAGAAACGGTAACGCTCGCGGACCGCCTCGCGATAGGCCTCCAGTATCCGCTCGCGCCCGGCCAGCGCCGCGACCATCATGATCAGCGTCGACCGCGGCAGATGGAAGTTCGTGAGCATCACGTCGGTCGCCTGAAAGCGGTAAGGCGGATAGATGAAGATGGTGCTGGAGCCGGCGGTCGCGACCACCTTGCCGCCGTGCGCGGCCGCCACGCTCTCCAGCGTGCGCACGCTGGTGCTGCCGACTGCCACGACACGCCCGCCGCGCCCCCGGCAGTCGCGGATCGCGTCGACCGTCGCCTGCGGCACCGCATAGCGCTCGGCATCCATGCGGTGCGCCTCCACGGTGTCGGCCTTGACCGGCTTGAAGGTGCCCGGCCCCACATGCAGCGTCACCGCCGCGCGCCGCACGCCTTTGGCCGCGAGCGCGTCAAACAGGGAATCGGTGAAATGCAGCCCGGCCGTCGGGGCCGCCACCGCGCCGGTCTCGCGCGCGTA
>JAGOBZ010000247.1 GCA_017999015.1 Kiritimatiellia bacterium | reverse complement strand
ATCTAAAACCGTACATGGTGGTTCAAGAAAGGAGTGATGCGAATGCGAGTGAAAACTGACGCACGGCGTAACGCGATTTTGGCAGCGGCGACGGACATATTCCGCGAGGTTGGTTACGGGGTCAGTACATAGAACGGACCCAGATATACGCTAAGCGCCGACAGCCCCGCTCAGGTGTCGGCAAACACCTGTTTATCGCACATCGCTGACCGCAATTTGCGATTGATGAGAGCGTTAGCGTCTGAAGCGGTGTGTCAGCCGGTTTCGTCGGTCTGCCTTTGCCACTCCGCCAGAATTATTCGCTATCTGACTCCCAAGGGCTTTCTCAATGCCCGCCACTCATGTCGATCGGGCCCTTCGGCTTTGGCGCGAACCAGATGATCGCTGCGGCGAAAGCGAAGCATATCGCGATAGCGGCGAACATGTTGAGGGTCGCTAGCATCGTACTCTGACTTTCGACCATCCCGGTCAGCATGGCTGTCGCGCTTCCATGCGACATGCCTTGTGCCGTCATCGCGTCGAGCGTGGCTTGCCCTTGCGACATCGCACCGGCCAGCTCGGTCTGATTTTCCCGCGCTGCGCCGCCCCACCCGGTCTGCACCAGCGAGGCCGCGAAGGCGCCTCCCACCGTGCGCATGAAGTTGGAGATGCCGGCGGCATCGGCCTGCTCGTCAGGGTCGACGGTGGCCATGCACAGACCCGTGACCGGGATGAAGAACATCATCAGGAACGGCCCAGTCGCGAGCATCGGCCAAGCCATCTGCGCGAAGGTCATGTCCGGCGTGAAACCCATACGCCATACCGATATCAGACCAAGCCCGAGGATTCCGACTGAAACAATCAGCCGCGCATCCATCTTTTCGGCGAACTGCCCGATCACGGGTGAGCTGAGGACCGCCAGGATGCCCATGATGCCGGTGGCATAGCCCGCCCACGTCGCTGTGTAGCCCATATTCTGCTGGAGCCAGAGCGGGATCAGCACGACCGTCGCGAAGAAGGCGCCGAATGCTACTGAATAGGTAAGCGAAGCGGCCACGAACCCGCGGTGACGGAAGACACGTAGGTTCACGATCGGATGCCTCTCGGTCAGTTCCCAGATCAGGAAAGCGACGAACCCGATCGCGGCGATGATCGCCAGCGCGCGAATCTCATTGGCGGCAAACCAGTCATGGTTGCGGCCTTCGTCGAGCATGATTTGCAGCGCTCCGACCCAGATGATCATCAGGATGAGGCCGATCACATCGATCCTTGCCTTGACGATTTCCTCGATCTGGCCCCGGAACAGATAGAGCAACCCTATTCCCCCGGCCATGGCGACCGGCACATTGATGAAGAATATCCACTCCCACCCGACATTGTCGGAGATGGTGCCGCCCAGAATAGGCCCCGCGATCGGGGCAACCGTGGTCGTCATCGCCCAGATGATCATCGCCACCGACGCCTTCTCGGGCGGAAAGATGCGCAGCAGCAGCGTCATCGAAAGCGGTATGATCGTGCCGCCGGCCAACCCCAGCAGCACGCGCGCCCCGATCAGCATGCCAAGCGTGCTGGACAGGCCGCATAGAAGCGAGAGAATTCCGAACAGGAGATAGGAGGTTATGAAGACCCGCTGCCCGCCAAAGCGACGCGAAAGCCATCCGGTGAGCGGTACGGTTATCGCTTCCGCAACCGCGTAGGAGGTGATCACCCAGGTCGCCTCCGACACGGATACGCCGAGCGAGCCCGCAATATGCGGGATCGAGACATTGGCAATGGTCGTATCCAGCACGACCAGGAAGTTGCCCATGCCGATCAAAATCGCGGCAAGGATAAGCTTGCCACCCGTCAAGGGTTGAACTGCGGTGACTCCAGATTCTGCAGCAGCGTCGGCCATGGCTCAGTCCACGATCAATTGGAGACGTCGATGTCGGCTGTCATCGACAGCCCGACCCGCAACGGATGTTCGGTGAGCTGCCGGGGATCGAGCCTGATCCTGACCGGGAGGCGCTGGACCACCTTGATCCAGTTGCCGGTGGCGTTTTGGGCAGGTACGACCGCGAAGGCCGATCCCGTTCCGCCGGAAAAGCCCACGACCGTGCCACGATATTCGACATCGCTGCCGTAGAGATCGGAGGTGAGCGTCACGGGCTGACCGCGCTTCACCTTCCTGAGCTGCCCTTCCTTGAAATTGGCATCCACATAGACCGCGTTCACAGGGACCACGACCATCAGGCTCGCTCCGGCCTGCACGCGTTGGCCGACCTGGACCTGGCGGCGGGACACCACACCATCGACCGGGGCGCGGATGACGGTACGATCGAGATCGACGCGCGCCTGGTCGCGTGCGGCGCGTGCGGCAAGGACCTCCGGATTATCCTCCGGCGCTGCCCGGTCGATCAGCGCGCGATTGGCGTCACGGCTGCCGATCGCGGCGGTGCGGTTCGCGGTCGCCTGAGCGCGCCCGGCGTCAGCATCCTTGAGCCGCGCGAGCGCCGTGCTGTAAGCATTGCGAGCGCTCGTCAATTCATCGCCGGAGACCGAGCCGGAAGCAGCAAGCGCTTCCCGACGATCAAGATCGATCCTTGCTCGCGACAGATCGCCCCTGGCGACAGCAAGCTGGGCGTCTGCCCGTGTCTCGTCTGCGGCGCGCGCCGCGACCTGGGCACCGAGACCGCTGTCGGTCGCGACAAGACCGCGTATCCGCCGCTCGGTGGTCGCCAACTCCGCCTCTGCGCGCGCCAGCGTCAGTCTGGCATCGGTGTCGTCGAGCCTGACCAATATATCGCCGCGCTTGACCGGCAGCGCATCGTCCACGAGCACATCATGGACGGGTCCGCTGATCAGCGGCGTGACCTGCGCCACATTGGCGCCGACATAGGCATTGTCGGTTTCGACATGGCGTGAAGCAATCAAGACGTCATAAGCAAGATAGCCACCTCCAAGAATGGCGACTGTCGCTCCAAGGCCGATAAACAGCTTCTTGCGCTTCGCGTTCTGCGGACCGGCGGGCGGTTCCTCGGTGTAGGTGAGTTCGTTCATCGAAAGGGTTCCTCTTCAGGATCGAAAACCGCCGCCCAGCGCGCGCGCGAGCGCGACATCGAGGGCGAAAGCGCGGGCCTGCAGCGTTGCGACGGTGCGGCGGGTGGAAATGAGCGCGTCTTCCGCCACGAGTACGTCCAGCGAAGTGGCAAGACCGCCGCGATAGCGGTTGTTGGCGACCGCCCAGGCCGCACTTGCAGCGCGCTCGGCATCGCGGGCTCGGTCGAGCCGCTGGCCAAGCGCGCGTTCGCTGGCGGCGGCATCGGCGATTTCGCGCAGCGCCTGTATAAGCGCACCGTCATATTGTGCGACGGCCTCGCGATAGTCGGCTTCCGAGGCTCGGTAGCGGCCGCGCAGGCTTCCGCCGTCAAAGATCGGCAGGCTTATCGCAGGGCCGACTGTTCCGAACTCGGAGCCGGACTTGAACACATTGTCCAGGCCCAGCGCCTGCAATCCGATCAGTCCGGCTAGATTGATATTGGGGTAGAAGGCTGCACGCGCTTCCTTGATCCGGCTCGCGGCCGCTTCGCTGCGCAACCGTGCGGCGATGATGTCAGGACGACGGCCGATCAGTTCGGCGGGCAGATTGGCGGGCAGGCCGAAGTCCTCGCGGGCGATTGGAGCAGGCCGCGTGATGGTAAGGCCGCGATCCGGCCCAGCGCCGAGCAGCACTGCGATGCGATTGCGCGCCAGAACAAGCGCTTCGTCGAGCGCGGCCAATTCGCCCTGCGAGGTCGCCAATGCTGACCGGGCGCGTTCGACAGCGCCCGCGTTTTCGAGCCCTTCCGCCTTGCGGCCTTCCATCAGTTCGAGCGTACGCCCACGCACCTCGACAGCGCGCGCAGCGGCATCGCGCTCGGCATGGAGAGATCCCAGGTCCGCATAAGCGGCGGCGATTCCGGCAGACACGGCCAGTCGCGCTGCAGCCGCCTCCGCTCCGGCAGCCGCCGCACTTGACCGCGCCGCGCCTAGTGCTGCCCGGTTCTTGCCCCAGAAATCCAGCTCCCAATCTAGCCGGAGTGTTGCAACACCATAGTCGGGCCAGCCCTGGGGCGCGAATTCGCGCGGGAAGAGATAGTTGTAGCTCTGCTTGGTCGCACCGGCTTCAGCATTCGCATTGAGCGAGGGCAGCAGGCGGCTGCGGGTCTCCCCGACCAGCGCCTGGGCGCGGGCGAACCGGGCCTCGGCGACGCGCAAATCGGTGGCGCCCACCAGTCCTTCCGCAATCAGCCCCGAAAGCTGAGCGTCGCCAAAATCCTCCCACCAGTGATCTGACGGCCAGGCAGCGTCCGGCGCGGCAAAGCTGTTCACGCTAGCTATGCTCTCAACGGCTGCTCGCGCAGGCAATGCGCTTTTCTGTGGCAGGGTTGCGCAACCGCCCAGCAGGAGCGCGGCGGTGAGTACCGCCATTCCCCCGCGCTTTTTCACAAGCGACTCCATACCGAACTCCAAAACCATACAGTTCGGTCATTTATGAGCAGGCCCTTGTGCCTGTCAATCTAAAACCGTACATGGTGGTTCAAGAAAGGAGTGATGCGAATGCGAGTGAAAACTGACGCACGGCGTAACGCGATTTTGGCAGCGGCGACGGACATATTCCGCGAGGTTGGTTACGCGCGCGCAAGCATGGCGATGATCTCGGCGCGGCTCGGTGGATCGAAGGGCACGCTATATGGATATTTCAAATCCAAGGAGGAGTTGTTCGGCGCGGCGATGATGGAGGTTATGGAGGGGCAGGCGGCAGACGCGGTGCGCCTCCTTGATGCATCTGAACCCGATATCGCCCTCGTCCTGCGCCGGTTCGGGATGGCTTATCTGGCCTTGCTGACATCTGCTGATGCGGTAGCGATCATGAGGACGGCGATTGCCGAGGGCGCAAACTCGAAGCTGGGAAAGAGCCTCTACGACGCGGGTTGCGGAGGCACATGGGCTGAAGTGAAGACCTATCTCACTCAGTTGCAGACAAGCGGGGCAATCCGTGGTGCTGATAATCGGTTCGTGGCAGCTCACCTCAAGGGTTTGCTCGAAGCGGGGATCATCGAACCGCCGTTGTACGGAGCGGAGCCATGGTTCGACACCGAGCAATCGGTTGCCTTTGCAGTAGATGCGTTTCTCCGTGCCTATGCGATCTAGCTTGATCGAAAAGGAGCGCCCCCACTGCTTAGCTATGACGGCAAACACATGTTT
>JAGOBZ010000246.1 GCA_017999015.1 Kiritimatiellia bacterium | reverse complement strand
ACCCGCCAGTTTGTGCGTCTGAAACGAAAGCAGCCACTTTTTTGAACGCCGCCCCCGATTCAGACGGCCCAGCAGGCGTACGGTGTCGGCCACATTGATCTCCCCCGCGCGATCGCACGGGGAAAGGAAATAGTGCGCCGCCTCGATCCGGTCACGCATGTTTTCGCAGAACGCCTGCACGTCGCCGTCCACCACGATACGGACTTCATCGGCCTGCCGCACCATCCGCTCGTCGTCGTAGAGCGCGGCGTAGAGCGCCTTGGGCGACACCGCCAGATAATCGATGCGGCGCCGCCACGGTTCGGGCGGCGCGACCAGACCGTTCGTCTCGACGCCGATCCAGCGGCTCAGCAGCTTGAATCGCTCCAGAAGCCCGCCGAGCCCCGCATGGATCAACGGCTCGCCGCCGGTGATGATCAGTGCCTTGCACGCGAACGCCGCCACCCGCTCAACCACCTCGTCCTCTTCAAGCGTCACAAAGCTGTCATGGGCGGTATCGCACCAAGGGCATGCCAGATTGCATCCGCCGAGGCGCAGGAAGACGGCCGGCATCCCGGTGTTGTAGCCTTCACCCTGCAAAGATTCGAAAATTTCGACGACCTGTATCCCGACCGCGTCTCGCTTCATGGCCGCACACCTGCATCCCGGCGGTACTCTGCGCATGACTCGGGCGTCTCGAACACCCTGACGGCCACCACATTCACGTGCGCGGCCAGCGCGTCGTAGAAGTGCCGCGCCAGATTTTCCGCCGTGGAGCGGAAAGGCAACCCCGCGCTCTTCATGCCGTGCTTGGCGATCACCGCCGCGATCTCACACTCGCTTTCGCTGGCCTCGTTGTAAATGAAGGCGTGATCGAAGCGGTCCAGGATCACCTCACGGATCACCTGCTTGATATCCTTAAAATCGATCACCATGTCGCGCCCGTCCTCCGCCTCGGCCACTTCCACGATCACACGGTAGGTGTGGCCGTGAAGATTGCGGCACTGGCCCTCATGGCGCGTCAGCACATGCGCCGCATCAAACTGGCATTGCTTGGACACCGTCAGCATGCTTTCTCCTTCTCAATGTTACTGTTGAGCGTTGAACGTTGAGAGTTGCGCGTTGAACGTTCTTCCGTCCTCATCCCTGCGTCCGACGCGCCCGATACGCCTCATAGCCGCGGCGGCGCAGCACGCAGCTCGGGCAGTTCCCGCAGCCGGCCCCGATCACGCCGTTATAACAGGTCAACGTGTGCTCCGCCACATAGTCCAGCACGCCCAACCGGTCAGCCAGCGCCCACGTCTCTTCCTTGGTCAGCCCCATCAGCGGCGTGTGCACACGGAACGCATAGTCCATCGCAAGGTTCAGCGTGACCGTGCAAGACTTGATGAAAATGTCGCGGCAATCCGGATAGCCGCTGAAATCGGTCTCGCAGACGCCAATGACCAGATCGCGGATGCCGCGGCCCTTGGCGTAGATCGCGGCGACCAGCAGAAAGAGCATGTTGCGTCCGTCCACCACGGTGTTCGGGCACGCCGCGCCCTCCGTCTGGCGGATCTCCGCCGCCGGATCCAACAGCGCGTTGGTCGTGATCTGGCTGTACCACGCCAGATCGATCACCCGGTGCTCGGACACCCCGAAATGCGCCGCCACCGCACGCGCCACCTCGACCTCGCGCGCGTGCCGCTGTCCGTATTGGAATGTGATGCACGAGACCGCCTGGGCGCCACGCGCCTGCACGGCCTGCGCGAGGCAGGTGGTGCTGTCCTGTCCGCCCGACAGAATCACCAAGGCCTTCTCGCTGTTCATCGCGCCCCCGTGCCGCGCATGCCCTGGTGCGTGCGGAACCGTTCCTCCGCCAGCGCGGCGTACGCGGTGCCGGGCCGGCCGTAGTTCACGTAGGGATCGATCGAGATGCCGCCGCGCGGCGAGAAGCGTCCCCACACCTCGATGTACTTGGGCGCCATCAGCGCGCGCAAGTCTTTAAGGATCACGTTCACGCAGTCTTCATGGAAGTCGCCATGATTGCGGAAGCTGAAGAGGTAGAGCTTGAGCGACTTGCTCTCCACCATGCGCACGTCAGGAATATACTGGATCGTCAGGGTCGCGAAATCCGGCTGCCCGGTGACCGGGCAAAGCGACGTGAACTCGGGACAGGTAAAGGTCACCCAGTAGTCGGTGTCGGCATGCTTGTTGACAAACGTCTCCAGCAGGGCGGGGTCATACCGGTCGGCATAGGCCGTCCCGTTGCTGCCCAGCCGGGTCACGCCCTGCAACTCTTGCTTCTTTCGGCTCATGCGCTCTCCTCCTGCCCGACAGACGGCGTCGCACGCCCTACTGCCGGTTCCGTACGGCCATTATCCTGATTCGCGTCGGCGATTTCAATGGCGTTTTCTGGACAGACCTGACGGCAGATGTCGCAGCGGGTACAGAGCGAGGGATCGATCTCGGCACGCTCCAGCGGCGTGAAGGCGATCGCCTCGACCGGACAGTTCTGCGCGCACAGCGTGCAGCCGATGCAGCGCGCCGTCACGCGGTACACGATCAGCGCACGGCATTTGCGCGCCGGGCAGATGCCGCGCACGTGCGCCTCATACTCCGCGCGAAAATAGCGCAACGTCGAGAGCACGGGATTCGGCGCGGTCCGTCCCAGCCCGCACAGGCTGCCGTCGCGCACCACGCGGGCGAGGCGATCCAGCCGATCGACATCGCCGGGCTGTCCGTGCCCCTCGCAGAGCCGTTCCAGAATCTCCAGCATGCGCCGTGTACCGATGCGGCAGCCCGTACACTGGCCGCACGATTCGAGCTGTGTGAACGCCAGAAAATAGCGCGCGATATCCACCATGCAGTCCGTGTCGTCCAGCACCACCATGCCGCCCGACCCCATCATGCCGCCGGCCTGCGCCAACGCTTCGAAATCCACCGGCGTGCCTGCCAGCGACGCCGGCAGGCAGCCGCCGGACGGCCCGCCCACCTGCACCGCTTTGAGCGTTCGGTTCTCGCCGACACCGCCGCCGATACGCGTCACGATCTCGCCCAGCGAGAGCCCCATCGGCACCTCGATCAGCCCGCCGCGCTCGACCTTGCCGGCCAGCGCGAAGGTCTTGGTGCCCGCACTGCCGGCCGTGCCCACCGCGCGGAACGCCTCGGCGCCATGCCGGACGATCCACGGCACCATCGCCAGCGTCTCGACATTGTTGACCAGGGTCGGGCACGCCCGAAACCCGCGCTCTGCCGGATACGGCGGACGGAGACGCGGCACGCCGCGCCGTCCCTCCAGACTCGCCAGCAGCGCGGTTTCCTCGCCGCACACAAATGCGCCCGCCCCTTCGGCCACGCGCAGCGCGAGGCGTCGCCCGTCGCACAGCATGAGCCAGCCTTGCCGCTCCAGTTTCTCGATCGCGGCGCGGATCCGGCTCACCGCCAGCGGGTATTCGTGCCGGATATAGAGCACGCCTTCAACAGCGCCGACGGCATGCAGGGCAATCAGCATCCCCTCCAGCACGCGAAAAGGAAAGGACTCGAGCAGCATGCGGTCCATGAACGCGCCGGGGTCGCCCTCGTCGCCGTTGCAGACCACGTACGCCGTTTGCGCGTCGTGCGCCGCACGCGCCTGCGCGACCGCCCGCCACTTGCGCCCTGTGAGGAACCCGCCGCCGCCACGCCCGCGCAGTCCGGCAGCCTCGATCACATCGATCACCTGCGCCGGCGCCAGCGCGTCGCGGCAACGTTCCAGAGCCGCGAAGCCGCCGCGGCGACGGTAATCCTCGTAATCCAGCGGCGGCCACTCGCCCGCGCCTTCGGTGGCGATCCGCTGCTGGCTCAGCCAGTAGCAGGCGTCCGCCTGATCGCGCACGCTCAGCGGAAAGCGGACCGGCGGCTCATCGCCTTCGCCCGCAAAGGCCTGCTCCGCCCAGGCCCGCACCGTCGCCTGCACGCGCGCCGCGAGATGCGTGGGCTTGACGTGCGCCAGCAGGACCGGCTCGACATCTTTGACGCGCACGCGCCCGTAGCGGAAGCGGCGCCCGTCTTCCAGCACCACTTCGAGCAGCGGCGCGTGAAACGATCCGCCCGTGCAGCCGACCTCGCGCACCGCGACGGGCAGGCGGCGGTCACGCACCACCCGCCGCACCTCGTGCAGCACAGCGGACGCACCGGCTGCGGCGCAACTCGAGCAGGCGCAAAGCCGCACCATAGCCCCCAAGCCGCTGGGAACCGCCTCCGCCACGGTGCCGCCGGCGCGTTCGCCGGCGCGCACATCGTTCAGCACCGCCCGGACACGCGCCGGCGTCACATGACCGTAGATCGTGCGGTCGACCTGCACCGCCACGGCCAGCATGCAGCAACCCAGGCAAGCCACCTTCTCCACCGTGAACTCGCCCTGCGCGTCAGTATCCTCGCCCGCCGCGATCCCCAATTCACGGCAGAAAGCCTCGTAGGTGCGTTCCGCGCCCTTCACATGGCACGCCGTGCCGATGCACACTTTAATACAGTGGCGACCGGCCGGGCGCAGGCGGAACTGTCCGTAAAACGTGGCGACGCCCGTCACATCGGCCTCACTCACGCCGAGCCTTTCCGCCACTGCGGCGAGCGCTTCGGTCGACAGGTAGCCGTCTTCATCCTGCACCGCCTGCAACAAAGCGATCAGACATTCACGTCCACCCTCCATGCGGCTCGCAAGCTGATCTATCCGGTCTCTTGTCACGCGTCCTATCTTAACAGAATTGCCCTCAGATTTCCTCCGCAGATCACACAGATTTTCACACACACCTTATGAGTCAACCGCAGGCAGAATTGCGCTGGACTGCTCAAAATGGACGATCCCGATAGCGATAGCGATTGGAAGAGTGCGCAGGCATGCGTTGTCGGATCAGAAACCGGAAATCTAGAACCAGAAACCCGACGTCCTATTGCCTGTTCAGCGGGTGGACGAGCGGACGCTCGTCCCGCCCCCTGCCCCAGAAGGGACAAGCGTCCGCTTGCCCTCGGGTCCCAGGTTGAGATATGATGCCCCAAACTTAATCGACTGTTTTTCTTATGAGCAACTCAGACCTTTTCTTCTTCCAGTTTCTCGCCGCCGGTTTTGCCACCCTGTTCGGAGCCTGTGTCGGCAGCTTCCTGAACGTCTGCATCCACCGCATCCCGCGCGACGAGTCAGTGATCGCGCCGCGTTCGCACTGTCCGCACTGCAACACGCTGATTCCGTGGTATCTCAACATCCCGGTATTGCTG
>JAGOBZ010000245.1 GCA_017999015.1 Kiritimatiellia bacterium | reverse complement strand
GGGCCAGCGCGGGAGCGAGCTGCCCTGCCAATCCACGGTCGGGAGACAACGCATCCAGCGCGGGTTCAAAGCGGCCGTTCAGGCACACCGAGCCGTGCTGCTGGCCGTCGCCGCCGATCGCGGCGATCTGTCCCATGTCCACGCCGCCCGCCTGCAGGCGCGCCAGCAGCAGATCCAGCGCGGCCAGCCACATCAGCGGATCGGCGTGCTTGACCAACGGATCGGCATGTGGCAAAACGCCGTCGGGGCAGCCGTACTGCGGCAGATCCGCGGAAAACGAGACACTCGCGCTGCCGACCACACGCGCTGCCGCAGGATCGATGACCAAGGCCTTCATGCTCTGCGTGCTGCTGTCGATGCCCAGATAAAGCGCCATCGTTTTTCTCCCGGCGTTGTTACACAGACTACTTTTTTACGTTTTGGGGTTTGGCCGCTTTGGCCTCCGTCTCGGCAAACAATTTGAGCGGCGTCTCAATCTTCGCCTCTTTGATGAGCTTGATCCTGAGGTCGGCGAGCGTTTGCTGTGTGCGGCTCTCCAGCAGGTCGTTGCGCGCCTCCTCGGCCGTCAGCTCAGGTTTCAACTCCTTCTTTTCCAGCATGATGTGCGCGAGATTGACGGAGATCACGGGAGCCGGCCCTTTCTCGCCCGCCTTCAAAAAGCCGGGATTCTTTTTGTTCAGCTTGAGAATGTGGAAAGAGAAAGGTGTCTCGATCACGTCGCTCAGCGCCCCCTCGTTCATGTTGAAGGCGACCTCCGCCAATTCTGGCCGGAGCTGTTCGCGCTTGATGATTCCCCATTCCCCGTAGTCAACACTCGAACCGCAGTCGGATTCCCGGAAGGCGACCTCGGCGAAGGTCGCTTCGCCGGACTTGATCGTCGCGAGGAGTTTTTCCGCTCTGGGCCGCAGCGATTGATTGTAGGCGACGATTTCGGCATTCTCTTTTTTTCGTTCCTGCTGGTATTGCTTCACATCCTCGTCGGTGACTTTCACGACCGGGCGGATGATTTCTTGCGTCAGTCGCGACACGAGCAGGGCTTGCTTCACCTCGTACCAAAGGAACGAGCCGGGCACGGTGATTTCTTTGACATACGCCTCTTTCTTGGCACCGCTTTTCCGGATTTGCGTGGCCAGTTGGGCCTGCTTGTCCGCGAGCGCGGCCTCTTCCACGGTGAGCCCATGGCGCGCCGCTTCCTGGGCCAACACCGTCTTGGCGATGAAACTGGAGGCCAACTTATAGACGTGGCGCATCAGAATGTTGTCGCGCTGCTCCTCAAAATCAGCGGCCGTGACGCCGACGGGCAATTCGAAATCGCTCGTCAGCAACTCGGCATAACGGCGCATGCTGCCCCAGCTTATCGAGGTGCCGTTGACCGTGATCAAAGGCTCGTCGGGCTTCAGGTCCGGGATCACCGCTTTGGGCACATCCGGCTTTTTAATAGGGATTTCATTGCGGTCCGCGCCGACGCGGGTCATGTTGGTGGCGAGGCCGGCCGGCATGGTGACACGCCGCGCGGTCCGCGCTGCCGTAGACGGCGTGTTGGTGACGGGTTGCGCGCAGAGAACCATGGGTAATGCAAGCAACACGCCCGCAGACACGCGCACTGCTCGAACCGGAAGAAAAGCACCTATCATGAAGAATCTCCCTTTTACGCGCGGATTATAACGGAGCGCATCCGCTTTCGCAATCATGCAGCACGGGGGAGCGCATGGCGCATAGCAGTTCTGTTGGTGCCGATGTCCCCTAATCGTAACCGATGACGTGGCGGTCAACGCAGCGAGAACACCGTGCCGGGCGGCACCAGGATCACTTCACCCGAGTCGAGCTGCTTGACCGGCTGGCCGGCGGGCGACGTGATGCGCGCAAGCTGGTCGGCCGTCAGCGTCTCGGCGCTGCCCACAAAGAGCCGGTTCGCTCCTCCGCTCTTGAAGTTGCGCAGCACGAGCGTGCCCTGCCACACCTCCGCCGCGCTGTCGGCGCAGACCAGCGTGCAGGCGCCGCCGCCGAAATCGATCTCCGACGCGCCGTCCACATCCAGCGTGCCGACCGTCTCACTGTAGCCGTCCAGGGCAAGCGTCCCGCCGTTCAGCCGCAGCGCGCTGGCGTCCGCGATGCGCTCGGCCGCGCCGAGGCGCAGGCGTCCCGCCTCCACCGTCGTCGCCCCCGCATAAGCGTTGACCGCATCGAAGCGCACGGTGCCGCCGCCCGTGACCGTCACACCGCCGGGACCCGCAATGCCGCCCGTCACGAAGAGCGCGTTGGTGCCGGCCGTCGACGAGAGCAGGTGCAGCGTGTTGCTGACCGTCACCGCGCCGCTCAGCGTGATGTTGACGTTGGACAGGCTGCCGAAAACCGAGGTGCCGTTCTCAGTCCAGGTGGCGAGCCCGCGCGCGAAGGTGAATGCACTGTCAGGCACACCGTCGAACAGCAGCGACGGCGTGTCGCCGGCCTGCGTGCCTTCGTCGCCGATAACCACCGCGTTTGTGCAGGCGCCGAGCACGCCGTTGCCGCTGGCGGGCACGCTGAAGCCGATCAGCACTCGGCCCGCGCGCACAATCGTGGTCTCGCGGTACCCCGACCCGCTGCCCGCGAATTTCACCGTGCCGGCCCCCTCTTTACGGATGCGCGAGATGGCCGTCGAAGGATAGATGCTCATGTTGCCCGCCACCAGCAGATCCAGATCGGCCGCGCCGTCGTTGACGTCGATGATCTTCGTGTTCCACGTGCCCTCGGTCGTCGGCCCCTGCAGCGAGCCGACCTGCGTGGTGGCCGTGAGGTTCGTGCCGATGTAGCGGATCGTCTGCTCGTCGCCTGCGGCTGCACGGCTCAACGCCACGCCAATCGTCATGTTCACGCCGTCGCCCAGCGTCAGCGCAGGCCCCTGCGACGCGGGCCGGATGGCGTTCAGTTGGGCGGGATCGCCGCTGACATTGCGGTAGGTGCCTTCATTGATCACAAAACCGGCAACCATGCCGATGAAATTAATAGCCCCGCCGTTGATGATGCCGTCGTTGCCGAAAACCAGCGTGCCCGGGCCGTTCTTGACGATCAGCGAATCGTCCGTGCGCCCGGCGCACGACCGCACGCGCTCGATCGTCAGCGACGCCGCCGGATCGGCCACGTCGAAGACCGCCGTGTTGCCTGCGCCGAAGGTGAAGCCGCGGTCGATCGAGACCGACGGGCCGGTATAGCGCAGCGCGCCGCCGTCGAACACCAGATTCGCGGCGCTGTTGGAGGCCGCGCCGATGGAAGAGGCCGTATCGCCGTCGGCGAGCACGCCGGCTTCCAGCACGCCGCCCGCAAGGATCGTGGCGCCGGTGTAGGTGTTGGCGCCGGTGAGCGCCAGCACGCCCTCGCCGAGCTTGTGGAGGTGCAGCGCCTGGCCGCCGGCCGGATTGCCGATCACGCCGCTGATCTCATACCGGCCGTCCGGCGCATTGGCGACATTCAGGCCTATGCGGCTCCCCGGCTTGAACCCGAAGGTGGAACCTGTGAGCGCGGCGATCGCCGTGACGTCCGCCGCCTCGAACTCGCCGGCCCCGCCCAAACCGAGCGCCAGCGTGGCCCCGCTGTTGACCGTGAAATCCTCGGCTGCGAGCGGCGCGCCATTGTACAGCGCCGTCTTTTTCTGGACCTGGAGGACACCCGCCTGCACGGCGGTATGGCCCGCGTAATCGTTCGCGCCCGCGAGCGTGAGCACGCCCGCGCCCTGTTTGGTCAGGCCGCCCGTGCCGGTGACCGGATTCGCGAGCGTGAGTACGGCGGAGGCGCCGACGTCGAAGCCGCCGCCCGCGGCGCCCAGCGTCACGCCGCGGTTGGGGTCGTCCAGCGTCCAGCTTGCGGTGGCTGCCAGCGTGCCACCGTTCAGCAGCAGGCGGTCCGCCGTGAACAGCGCCGCGTCAGTGCCGAGCGACCTTTCGTCGGCGGCCCTCAGCGCGCCGCCCGAGACCACGATCTGGGCATCCTGCGTGTTGTTCGTGCCGCTCAGAGAGAGCGTGCCTGCCCCAGTCTTCACCAGCCGCAGTTCGCCGGTCAGACGTCCGTCAAACGTGGTGCCGACACTCTGGTTGACCGTGAGCGTGGCCGGTGCCGTCGTTGTGACGATGCGGCTGCCGGTATTGGTGATGACACCGCTGTAGAGCTGGCCCACGGTCTGGTCGTAGCCGTTGAGGTTGAACGTGCCCGATTGGGAATAACTCACGCCGACTTTGAGTTCGGAATCCGGCGGCAGCGCGCCGGCCACACCGGCACGGGTCTCGCCGCCCGCGGCCTCCAACTGACGCCACACATTGTTGCTGACCGCGATCAACTTCAGTCCGCCGCCATGTGAATTGACCACGGCCGATGTCGCCAGCACCATCGGGTTGCTGACAATCGTGATCATGCCTGAGTCTGCCGCAAGCACGATCCCTTTGCCGGTGATGCCCCCGCGGATCTCGATGTTGCTGCCGTTCCGCGTGTTGATGCGCGTATTGCCGTCCGGGATGGCGATCGGCCCGCTCCACACATTGTCGCCGCCCACGCTGCGCAGCACGCCGCCGTACGAAGTGCTTATGTCGCCGCGCAGATCCAGCGGCTCGGCGACCTCGATGCCGCCGCTCACTTCGATCCAGCCGCCGTCGTAGACATAGGTGTTGGCTGCGGGACTGCCGAGCGCATGTGCGTGCCGGACATCGAGCGCCCCGCCCTTGGCGACGGTCGTCACCCCCTCATAGGTGTTGGAGCCGGACAGGATCAGCGACTTCGCGCCGGACTTGTCCAGCCCGCCCGGGCCGCTGAGCGTCCCCTTGACCGTGAGCGTGCCGTTGCTCGGACAGAACGCGCGCGTCGCCGTCAGCGACAGCGGCAGCCCCAGCGTTTGGCCGGCGGTCGAAAGGTTGATCACATCGCCCTCCAGCGCCACGCCGCTGCCGTCGATCAGAAACGCGCCCGCCCCGCTGCTGAAGAAGAGCCCGCCGAAGGCCGTGCCGGCCGACAGGTCGTTGGTGTTCACCACTCCCGCCGCACCGTCGAAGCGCAGCGCGTCACCCGCAACGGGTGCGCTGGCGTCGCCGTCCCAGTTGGCCGCCGTGCTCCAGTTGGCGTCCGCGCCGCCGCCGTCCCATGTGCGCTCAGCGGCCGAGACCGCCGTCGTTGCCAGCAGCGCCCCAATGATCATCGCGTACTGTGTGTTCATGGTTCCGTCCCGTTTATTGCAGAAACATCAGCGTCCCCGAATTGTCATGCAGCACCGTCAGC
>JAGOBZ010000006.1:4378-25482 GCA_017999015.1 Kiritimatiellia bacterium | reverse complement strand
GCCCGTCCACGCAGTACGGCAGGTTGAGGAGATTGTAGTAGCGCATGCCGCGCCCGTCCGGGGCAAGTGTTGCGGGGAGCGTGTTGTACGCCACCGTTTCCAGATCGTCGCCGATGGCGGCATCGCCCCAAACACCCAGTGCGACCTGGTTGCTGAGGATGCGCTCGGCGATCGCGCAGAGTTCCGTGCCCTCCGACGCGCTGCGGCTTGAAAGCGGCTCGCTGCCGTTCACCATGCGGTCAGGACGGCCGAAGGACGTCATGATCCAGCCTTCCGGCGCGAACGCCGCCGCGTAGGCGTCGCGGTGCCGAGGACCGCCGTCGACACGCCATTGCAGTGGCGGGGCCTTGACACCCTGCATGAAGTTGACGATGTGACTGCGGCAGCCCGCCTTCGAGGGGTCGCCGCCGCGATGATAGTAGGTGCTCCAGTCGGCGATCTGATCTGACAGCAGTCGGGCGAACGCCTCAAGCTCTTTCTTGCCCGTGCGCGCGTGCAGCCAGAGGATCACGTCCAGCTCGTCCGCGCCGCGGGCCATGGCCCACTTGGACTCGTCCGCCAGCGCATACCGTTTCAGTTCCTCCGCCTGAAACGCGAAGTACCGCTCCAGAAACGGCGGCACGCGCGGATCGTCTGTCGCCGCACACCAGTCGCGCACGAGCCAGAGCGCGATCATGTTCGCCCACCAGTTACGCGCGCGCGGGCCGAAATCGCCGTTCGGCCGCTGGCTCGCGAGGATGGCGTCCACCCAGCGCTTCGCCTTCGCCTTCAGCGCGGCGTCGTCCAGCGCCAGCGCCAGCGCCACGAGCCCCTTCGCGTAATAGGGGCCGCGCTCCCAGGCATACTGGCCGCCCCGCCCCGTACCGGTCAGCCAGTCGCTGTTGCCGATGTCATCGTAGAGCGCCTCCGCGTGCCCTGTCAGGCCGTCCCGTTGCAGCTCGAGCTGATGCCGCAGCCACGCCTGCGCCTGAACCGCGCCGTCAGGCAGCACACTCATGGCAGCCGGCCTTTGCGCCAACACGGGAAACACAGCCGAACAGACGGCCGCCAGCATCATTCTCTTCTTCATTTGAGTTTCTTGTAAAGGCTGTCAATCTCTTCGATCTTGAAGCGCGTGAGCGCCACGGAACTCTGGCGGTCGTCGGCGAAATGGCGCGTGTAGGTGGTGCAGACCAGCGTGCCGTCTTTCAGCAGTTCCACCCCCGGATAACCGGTGTCGCAGTCGGCGCCCGGGAAGACATTGCCGAGGCCATGGTGACGCAGCAGGTGGATGCGGCATTGGCCGGGACGGACGTTCACGATATCGTCCCACGTGCCGACCCAGGCCATGAACTGGCCGTACGTGTCCGAGCCGATCGCCCGGTCGCGGAACGCGATCACGTAGCGCCCGTCCGGCAGCAGCACGCCCTCGTGGCGGTCTCCGGTCAGCGCCCACGGCGTGTCGGCCGGCGTCGTCCACGTCTGGCCTTCGTCCCGCGAGAAGCACATCATGCTGCGCCCGCGGTGGCGGTTCTCGCGCATGATCAAAACAAGCGAGCTGCCGTCCGGCGAGCGCAGGCAACACGGTTCGCAGAGATTGCGCTTGTCAGCCTCCGCGACGATACGTGGCTCGCCCCAGATGATGCCGCCGTCCTTCGACACGGACATCCACACCGCCTGATCGTCGGAAGGCCGGTCCTTGGCCTTGGCGCTCGACTTGAAGACCTGCCCGAACAAGGCGCAGGAACCGTCCTTGAGAGCCATGAAGCCCGTCGGCGGCATGCCCGCGGAAAGATGCGCCTGGAACGGCATCTCCCGCCACGTCTTTCCGAGATCCTCGCTCATCAGGATGCCAAGGCCGCGTCCCTCTTTGGCCTTGGCGCTGTAGACGAAATACCGCGTCTTGCCGTCCGGCCCCTTCATCTTCTGCAGCACGGGGCAGTTGCGGTGGGTGCGCCCGTAGACCTCGGGCAGCGTCGCGTCGAGCCGCGTCCACGTCAGGCCGCCGTCGTCCGAGCGCGCCATCTGTCCGCAGGGGCCGCCGTGCCCTGTCGTCCACACGCAGAACAGCGTCCGCCCGTCATCCGCAAGCAGCGTCGTCGGATGGCCCTCGTAACGGTCCTTCGCCCCTTCGGCCACGACCACCTGGCGCGGCGCATCGTCCGAGATGTCGACGACCGGGATCCGGTCGGCTTGAGTCGCCGCCGTGCTGGGCGGCACGTCAAGGGGCTTGCCGTCCGGATTGATCGTCGCGCGCGCCGCAACCTCCGCCGCAGACAGCGCGCGGCTAAGGAACCGCGCACCCGCGATCTTGCCCTTGAACGCGCGCGGCGCGCCAAAGGAACTGTTGCCGAGACACGCGAGGCCGCCTTTGAGAGACATGGGCAGCGCGCGCGCGAGCGCCTGGCCGCCGGAAATTTGGGCACCGTTCAGATAAACGCGGAACCCCTCGGACGCATACGTGACGGCGATATGCTGCCACTTGCCGAAATAGATGCCCTCCACGGCGCCGAGATTGCCGAAGCCCTGCACCTTCCCATCGGCGCCTGTGTAACCAAATGTCAGCGAGCTGACCTCGTCCGCGCTCGCGATCGTGTGAAGATACCAGTCCGGCGTCTGCACGATGCGGTCGTAAGGCTTGTCGCCCTGGCCCGCGCCAAGTGCCATGAACCAGCATTCGAAGGTCTGTTCATCGCCTTCGGGCGCTGCGATGAGCGCCCCTTCCCGCACGTCGCCCGTGAATACGAGCGGATCGGCCGGAACTGTCCCGGGCCGAACCGTTTTCGCACACACCGCGCAACCAGACACGATCATCACACTGGCAACCGCCGTTACGGATGCCAAGAGACCTGCACACTTTCCCATGATTCCTACTCCTCCCCCTTCCCCGTCCATCCCCGCGTTTCATCCCAGGCCTCCCCTCGGTTAACAATTCATGAAACACAATCAGAGTGTAACCCAGCCGCGCAAGGATATGTGTCAAAATTCATTATAATGTTTTTTTGTACGATGCGCATGTCAGGCGTGCTTCCCCCATTCCGAAGGGGTGCATCCGGTGACGGCCTTGAACTGGTTGGAGAAATGCTGAGAGGAGGAAAAGCCAAGATGATCCGCAATAAAGGTAATGGGTTTCGCGTCGGCCAGCATCTCTTTGGCGCGCGCAACGCGCTGAGCGACCAGGAAGGCATGGGGCGGCGAACCTGTGAGGCGTTTGAAACGGACAAGCAGGTTGCTGGTCGAGAGGGCGGTCTTTTCGGCAAGAACGTCAAGCGGATACGCGCATTCAGGATGTGCGCGCATTTCCGATATGATTCGTTCCAGGCGGGCTTCGGGGTGCTCACGCGGCGGGACAGACGCAGCGTCCACTATCGCAAGCAGCAGCGTCAGCGCCGTTGACCGCAGGCGTAAAGACCGATCAGGCGTCCTCGCCGGCAGCGTGTCAACTTGCTGGAACAGCTTTTTGAAAAGACGCTGGACTTCATCTGTCCCATTGAAAAGACGGTTCGGCAGATGCGTTAAATCGCGAACGAGAGACCGGGCTTCTTTGGCCGGCAGTCCGAGAAGCTGGCTGTCCGGTTTCGGTATACGGAACAGGAGCCAATACTTGCTCATGCCTTTCGGGTAGGACTTCAGCCGATGGACATCCTTCGGCCCTGAAACAAAGATAAATCCCGGCTTGAACGGATAGGTCCCTTTGAGGGTCTCAAACTCTAAATCGCCGCGCAAGCACAAGGAAATTTCGAGGCATTCGTCATGGACATGCAGCGGCGCCTCCTGCCATTTCTTGCGATAAGAGTCAAAGCCGATGACGGGCAGGCAGAACAGGCCATCCTTCTCCAAAGACAGGACGCGCCTCTCAGCGGTGTCCACATAGTCAAACGACAACTTGAGTGGCGTCCGTCTTTTCATTTGCCGCCTAGCGTTTGAAACCGGCCAAAGGCGTGACGGTGACGCACACGCGGGCGGAGGTGACGGGGGCCGCGAAGGTCACGGCCAGACGGCGCGGCGAGGCTTTCCCGGGGTTTTCAAGCTGCTCCTCTTCCAATCGCCAGGCCCCGCCTTCCGCAGTGATCTTCACTTCGACGCCGCGCTGTTTGTCATGGAGATGCAGGGTGGTGTCGTCGATGCGTGTCACCTCACGGTAGGTGATGATCGGCACGCTGAACGTCTGCGGTGCCGTGAAGCGGACTTCGTCGCTGATCTCCAGCACGCGCGCTGTCCGGTCGTGCGTGAAGGTTCGCGTCAGCGAGGCCAGGGCGGGCACGCGGTACGCGGCCGCAAGATCGAGTCGGAAGCGGTCGCGCTCGTCGGTGAAAGAGGCTTCCAGCACACGTGCGGCCGCATGCCGGCCCACCGCCTGGAGTTGGCCTGCCACCACCGGCACGGGGTGGCCGTAGGAGTTGAGCATCGGGCTGACATACCGCTCGCGGCTGAAGGTGCGGCGCGTGTAGATCTCGCCGCCGGGATCGCCCAGCATTTCAACGCCGTCGAGCACCGCGGCATACGAGCCGACATCGTTGTGGTTGTGTTGCTCGGCGTTGTGCCCGCCCTTGACGGCCGCGCCGAACGGCACGTCGTTGGGCGCGCCGCCGGGGCGCGTGATCAGGACCTGCGCATCTTTGAAATAGGTACGGGGCGGCAGGCGCTCCGCTGCGGCGGCGGCCGGCGGCTCCTGCCCGAAAGCCCGCAGTCCGACGGTGGCGTGGCCGCCCTTCAGCAGTGAGGGGGCGGGGAGATCTGTCGGCACGGCCGCAGGATAGACCTGCCGGATCAGCGCCCAGACATCGTGGCTCGGCGCGCCGCCGCCGTCAGCGAACCAGGGCGAACGGCCCGGCTGGATCTGATAACCCTTGGCGTACTCGGCGATACGCGGCAGTTTGTCTCCGGCGAAGATATCGAGCCGACTGCCGGTGGCCGCGCGCACGGCAAGCCCCATCATCACGTAGTGGCCGAAGCCGTAGTTCCAGTAGCCCATGCCCTCGCTGCAGTAGCCGTCGTCGGTAAAGCCGCTGATGAAGAAGGGATTGGAGAACTCCATGGCGGCCAGCACCAAGGCGCGTTCCTCGCGCGGCTCAAGCAGCGCCAGGGCGCAGCAGACCACGCCGGCGGAGCAGACGGCATTCCAGTTGTTGTCGCCGCGCATCCACCAGTTGCCGTTGATGTTGCCGTTGCGCACCGCGTTCAGGTAGGGGTCCAACACGCGCCGACGGACCTCGCCGCGCAGCCGTTCACGCACGGCAGGCGAGAGGCGGTGGCCGAGCCAGGCGTCTGTTTCGGCGAGCAGCCAGCCGCGCGCGGAGGAACCGAGGTCGATGGTGAGGCGCGTGCCTTTGAAATTGCCTAGGTCGGCATCATGCGCCGGCATGGTCCAGCTCCGCTCGCCGCAGACCGCGAGCAGGTCGCGTTCGAGCGCGGGCAGAAAACGTCCTTTGTCCTCAAGGCACTCGGCCAGCAGCAGCGCGGTGAGCCGGTGTGAGCGCTGGCCGTAGGGCCGCTCGTAGTTGCGGCGGTTCCCGGTGGTGGTGAACTCAAGATAGAGTGCGTCGGGCAAATCCGGCGGCGGCGCGTTCATGGCTTTTTCCGCGTCGCGCAGGATTGCGGCCGCCTCGGGCAGCGCGGCCAGGCGGTTCCATGCTTCACGGTCGGTGGCGGGGCGACCCAGGCCATGCGGCGCGGGCGCGAGCCATGCGGCGATCTGCGCGATGCGCGCCGTGTCCGGCGGAGGAAAGCCGTTGCGCGATGTGCGCAAGGCCGCGACGCGCGCCTTTTGCGCCTCGGCCTCGCTCAGCTCGGCGAGCGTGAAATCATCTGCGTCGGCGGCGCCGAGGCTGCCGGTGAAACTGTGCACCCAGACCCACATCGCGGTCGCATTGGGCGGGGCTTGTCCGTAGAGCGTGAAGGCTTGCCACACGCCCTTGTCGCCTTGGATGGTCTGGATGATTTCGCCGTGGCGGGAGGGCGAGGTCAGGACGTGCCCTTTCGCATCGGCGAACTGCATGTAGACGCCGACCGCGCCGTCACCTTCCAGCACGCGCCCCCAGAAAGAGAGCGCATAGGTTTTGCCGGCTGTGACCGGCACCGGGGCGGACCGGCAACTGCTGCCCTGGCGGTCGGAGGTGTCGGTGACACGCAGGCCGCGCGTGCCGGTGCGCGCCGCCTCCGTCGTGATGACGCTCAGGCCAGCGTCGACGATGGTCCAGCCTTGCTTTTCGGTGTCCTCGAAACCGGCATTGGGAATAGCCTCCACCGCAACGGCGTTGGAGAGTACAGCCGCCGAAAATGCGGCTGCGAGAAACAGAGCGCGTGCAAACGTGACGTGCATGATTAACCTTGTCTTAAACTTGTACGTTGAGCGTTGAGCGTTACCCCTTACTATTCGTAGGTGAACATCACGGTGGCCGTAGTGTCGGCCGAACTGACCGCACGCACCCAGTAGGCGGAGAAGCCCTCCGGGAATCGGTAGGTCTGCGCGTCGCCGGCCTTGAGCGTGAAGGTTTGGCAGGGCACCCAGAGTTCGGTGCCGTCGACGTCGATCTCCAGCGTGATGCGGGTGTCGGCGGCGCTCAGCAGGCGCACGCTCTTCCGGTCGAAGCCGGTCATCAGATAGGGGTCGGAGGGGACGCCCGCCTTCACGGCGGTGCGGTTCCATACGCCGCCCTCGCCGCGCGGTTTGCCCAGTTGCCACAGGTCGTCGATCACGCCGGCCCAGACGGCGGTCCGGCCGTCGGCACTGGCCAGGACGTGGCCGCCGGCCTGCGTGTCCTTGAGACCGGTGAGGAAGAGCATGCCGAAGTGCGAGGCGTAGTCATGGATCGCGAGATTGTGCGTCGCGACCGGGCGGATCTTGGCAAAGCCCTGCGCGTTGCGGGCCGGCAATTCGTAGAAGGTGCCGTGGATGTTGAAGAGGTCGCGTTCGGTGGCGACCTCGCGGCAGACGCGGGCGAAAGCCAGGCGCGAGGTGTCGGCGTCGCGCAGCTCGGGCTGGTCCTCGAAAAGCGCGACCTCATAGAGGCGCGCGTACCCCGCGTCTTTGACAAGCACGCGCACCGCTTGCGCGGTCACCGGTTCGGCCAGGCGCACGCCGACAACCGTGGCGGCGTTGCCGCGGATCTCGCCGCCGGGCAGGGTCTGCCAGGCGGTGCCGCGCTTGACCTGCACGTCGAAATCGCGTGCGGCGTAAACGGCTTCACGCTTCCAGCCGGTGGCCACGAAGACGCTGCGGAACGTCTTGGGCGCACCCAGGTCGAGCGCGAGCCAACTGTCGGGGCCGGAGCCGATCCAGCGCGAGTCGTCGTCGAGCAGACCGTCGGCGGCGAAGGCCGCCTGATAGGTTTGGTGGACCGAGCTGGCCGTGGCGGCGGCACCCTTTGCAAGGCTCCGCGGCAGCAGCGTCTCAAGCGTCGGGCGCTGCGTGTCTTGCGGTGCCGGCGCGGGCGTCCGCGTATAGGCGGGGTTCTTGGGAAGGCGGTAGGTTTTGCCGTCTTCGACCACGATCAGAGAGGCGTCGTCGAGGCGGATGCCGCTCTCGGGCTGTGCGCCCTCGGTGACCAGGGCCGCGCCTGTCGCCGGCTCGGGCGCGGAGAGTTCGAGGCGGTTGTTCAGTTCATAGTAACGCCCGTCGTCGAGCAGACTCAGCACGCTGCGGTTGCTGCGGATCACGCCCCTGGAGCGCGGGGTTTCGCCGGCTTTTGCGAGGGCGTCAAAGAGCGGCGCGTTGGCCGGGCCGCGCGGGTCTTTGTTGCGGTAGTGGAAGTGCACGGTGGCCGACTGGACGGCGACATCGACGCGCGCCCGCACCCAGGCGCCCCGCTCGGCGTCGGTCAGAAGATGGACGAGCGCGCGGTCGACCGTGAAGCTGCGCAGTTTCTCCCAGGTCCCGTTGCCCGCGCGGTCCACCTCCAGCGTGAAGGTGACCGGCTCAGGGTTGGCGTGGCTGAGAGTCAGCATGCGGTAGTCGTAGCCGTCGAAGAGGAAGGGCTCGCTCACCTGGCCGGCGGCGAGGGTGTCGCGCAGCCAGACCGAGCCGCGGCCGATGGCCGGGCCGAGGCGGTCGAGGCGCGCGGGATCGACGAACCAGAGGTTGGAGTTGGACTGCACCGGGGCGCCGCGCGCCGATTTGAAGGGACGGTGATTCAGGAACTCTTTTTGCGCCGAGTCGTCGCAGCCGAAGACCACGCGGTCGTTCCAGCGCGCGAAATCGCCGATCACTTTGAGGTAATTGGAACGCGGGGCGATGCCGGCGGAACGCTTGAGCGAGAAGGCGGCCGGAAAGCGCCAGAAGGTGCCGTGCATGGTGGCCAGCAGATCCTTCTCGCCGATCTCGCGGATGCGCGGCCACTCGGTGTTCCAGCCGTGCGCGCCGTCATAGGAGTGGCTGCCTTTCGGCAGGCGGTAGGCGTGCCACTGCCGGTTCTCCAGCAGCATCAGGAGCAGCGAGCGATTGTCCCAGCCCAGAGACCAGACCGGATCGGTGTCCGGGTTGGGGTTGCCGGTGATGCCGCCGGGACCGGAGACCTCGGTGAACTGGTTCTCGCGGACGAGCGTCCAGTCGCCCTCGCCCTGCCAGACGCCCAGCGCGCCGGAGGGGATGTCGGGCCGCACCGTCGCGTCTTTGCCGCGCGTGCCGTTGTTGGCATAAACCAGAAAGCCTTGGCCGGAGTAGAGGCCTTTGCCGTGATACCCCGGCAGGTTGGAGTCGACGCCCTTGCCGGCGCGCGGCTGGCCGTTGCCGTCCTTGATGTGCTCTTCAAAGGCGAGGGTGCGGACATCGACGCTGTAAAGGCCCTCCTCCATCGTGGCAATGTGGATCTTGTTGGCCGGATCGGTCAGGTGGCGTGCGGTGCCGGTCAGGCGTCCGGGCATCGCCTTGGGTGCCAGCACGCGCACGTTGCAGTCTTTGTCGATGAGGTAGGGCCCGATGTTGAGCTGCCGGCTCTCCAGATGGATCATGCGGTTGGCCGGGGTGCCGCCCACACTTTCAGGGCGGATAATCTGCTCCATTTCGGGCGTGATCTCGTACAGCTTGTCGCTGGAACCCAGCGGCAGGTGCGGGCCGTAGGTGATGACCCACAGCCGGCCGGCCCACGGCACGACCGCGCCTGTACCGCATTCACCCTCGTTGTTGTACATCGTGAGGTGCGGATAAATGCCGGAAATCTGTTTCGGCGCTGCGGCAGCGCCGCAGGCGGTGAGCAAAGCAACTCCCAAGGTCCAGTTTTTCATTGTCCCCTTCTTCCTGCCGGCCGGCCAGTGTTGTCCATAAGATGCATGAGAATATCATGGTCACACTTCCCTGTCGATCCAGCCGACAAACCCTTGCATATTCAGCGGCTGGACGAGCGGACGCTCGTCCCTCCCCCCAGGGCCGACGCATCTTAAATTTGACGCATAACGTCAGAACTGCGGGTGTGACATGCACCCAGTGAGTACCATGCAGTCGGCACTGCGGCATGGTTATTGTGGCCCCTCGTCCCCGTACCCGTTCACATACACGTACACGACGGCCTCATCGCCTTCCCGTGACCGCGGACGGCCCCGTCCGCGATGTGAAACCTTAGGCCAGGCAGACGCGCGGTTGGCGTCTCGCCGGGGGCCCCGGCGCGCCGTACTGACCGCCTTTCCCGCGGACGGGGCCGTCCGCGCCCCTTGCAATGAACGCCAAATTATGGAATACTGAACGTGTAGATCATACCGGAACCGCAGAATCTGTCAAAGAAAGAAGGTTTTTGCGCAGTGCGACCGAAGGATGATAGAGAGCGCACACTGTTAAGAACGCACGACAGGTGGCTTCGCCTGTGGATATACGGGGCGGGTCTGTCAGCCCTGGTGATCGTTATTGCCGGGGGGGGCTGGTATTACCGCAGCCAGAGCCGGTTTGTTCACCTGCGCGCGGTCGAGACGCTGGAATCGATCGGCCGGCTCAAGGCGGACGAGATTGCGGTGTGGCGTAATGAACGGCTGGGCGACGCCGCCATTCTGCAGGAAGACCCGCACTTCAGCGAGCTGGTGGCGCACTATTTTGCCGAACCTAACGACCAGACCGCCCGCCCGCTACGCAGTCGGTTCCGGATGCTGGTGCGCCATTTCGGCTACGCGGACGTCATGCTGGTCGATGCCGCGCGTCAGATCCGGCTGAGCCTCTCCGGGGAGGCCTGTCTGCATGACGAATTCGAGGCCGCGCTGGCTCAGGCCGTGCGTGAGCGGCGGCCGGTCCTGACGGATCTGCATGCCGGCGGATCGTCCAAGCCGCATCTCAGCGCCGTGGCGCCGCTGTATGCGTCAGAAGCGCAGGAGGCGGCGTTGCTGGGTGCCGTTGTGCTGGTGAGCGACGCCTCGCGCTATCTCTTTCCGTTGCTGAACACCTGGCCGACGCCGTGCCGGACGGCGGAGACGACGCTGTCGCGCCGTGACGGGGAGGACGTGCTGTTTCTGAACGTGTTGCGCCACCAGACCCAGGCGGCCTTCGGTCTTCGCGTCCCGCTATCGCGTACGGATCTTCCCGCCGTGAGGGCCGCGTTGGGGGAAGAGGGCGTGATGGAGGGCGTGGACTACCGGGACATCCCCGTTGTCGCGTTCGCCACGCGCATCAAGGGGACCGAATGGTCGCTCGTGTCCAAGCAAGACACCGAGGAGATCTTTGCCGACTGGCGGTTCCGGTCGCGGCTGATCCTGGCGGCGATGGTTGCGCTGGCCTGCGGCGTTCTCGCCGGGGTACTGGCTGTCTGGCGACACATGCAGACGAAGCATTTCCAGACGCTCTATGCATCCGAAGCGCGACTCAGGGCCAGCACCGAGCGCCACAGCATCACCCTCAGGGCGATCGGCGACGCGGTCTTGGTGACGGACCGGCACGGCTGTGTGGAGCTGCTGAATCCCGTGGCGGAGCGCCTGACCGGTTGGAGCAATGAAGAGGCGAACGGATTGCCGCTGGAGCGCGTCTTTAAAATCATCTGCGAAGACAACCGCGCACCTGTGAACTCGCCGGTCGAGCGGGTCCTGCGGGAAGGGGAAGTGGTCGGTCTCGCGAACCACACGCTGCTGATCGCCCGCGACGGCTCAGAGTGTCCGATCGCGGACTCGGCCGCGCCGATCCGCGACGCGCAGGGCGGCATCACCGGGGTGGTGCTGGTCTTCCGCGATCAGACGGTTGAACAGAACTACCGGACGCTGTTCCAGCGGATGATGGACGGGTTTGCCGTGCATGAGCTGATCCGTGACGAGGCGGGACACCCGGTGGATTACCGGTTTGTTGCGGTCAACCCCGCCTTCGAGCGCATGACCGGCCTGTGCGCGGCCGACGTGACGGGGCGGTCGATCCGCGAAGTGATGCCCGGCATCGAGCAGCATTGGATCGACACCTACAGCCGGGTCGTCGAGACCGGCGTGCCGGTGCACTTCGAGCGGCACGCGGAGCAATTCGGCAAATACTTTGACGTGGCGGCTTTCCGCCCGGCCATCAATCAGTTCGCGACGATTATCCAAGACATCACACCCCGAAAACAAACGGAAAGGGCGCTGCAGGAAAGCGAGCGCAAATACCGTTCATTGACCGACGACGTGCTGGACACGACCGAGGTCGGCATCTTCATCCTGGATGCGGCGTTCAACATCGTCTGGGTCAATCGTACGATGGGGCGGTTCTTCTGCTTCAAGCGCGACGAGGTGCTCGGCAAGTCCAAGCGCGATCTCATCAGGCAGTCGATCGCGCAGATTTTCGAAGAGCCCGACGAGTTCGCGCGCAAGGTGTTGGCCACGTACGACAACAACACCTATTCAGAAAAATTTGAGTGTCATGTGCTGGCCGGCCCGGGACGCGAGGAGCGCTGGCTGCAGCATTGGAGCCAGCCGGTCCGGTCCGGGCTTTATGCCGGCGGCCGGATCGAACATTACTACGACATCACCGAGCGTAAACAGAACGAGGCGCAACAGAAGCGGTTGGTCTCCGCATTGGAGCAGAGCGGGGAGAGCGTGATGGTTACCGATCAGAACGCCACGATCCTGTACGTCAACCAAGCCTTTGAACGGCTCACCGGGTATTCCTGGGAGGATGTCGCCGGGCAGACGCCGCGCATTCTGCATAGCGGAAAGCACAGTAAAAACTTTTATCGCGCGATGTGGGAGACGCTGACGCATGGCGAGGTTTATCGCGGGCGGTTGGTCAACCGGCGCAAAGACGGCACGCATTTTACCGAAGACATCTCGATCGCGCCGGTCACAGACGATGCGGGACGGATCGTGAATTACGTGGCGGTGGCGCAGGACGTTTCCGACCGTCTGCGATTGGAGGCGGAGCTGCTGCAGGCGCAAAAAATGGAGTCGATCGGAAGATTGGCCGGCGGCGTGGCGCACGATTTCAACAACATGCTCGGGGCGATCCTCGGCAATGCAGAACTGGCGTTGGACTCGCTGGAACCCCATTCGGCCCTGCGCGAAGAGCTTACCGAAATCGTGCATGCCGCCAAACGGTCGGCGGAGATCACGCAGCAACTGCTTGCGTTTGCCCGCAAACAGGTGGTGACGCCCCGCCGTCTGAACTTGAACGAGGCGATCGATGGCATGATCAAGATGCTGCGGCGCCTGGTGGGCGAGAACGTGGTGGTGGAGTGGGCGCCGGATCCGGAAGAGATCGTCATAGAAATCGACCCCTCCCAGCTTAACCAGGTCCTGGCCAACCTCTGTGTCAACGCGCGTGACGCCATCACCGACGTGGGCGTCATCACGATCCATACGCGGATCGAACATTTGGACGCCAAGGCGATCCGCGACTGCCGGCATGCGGGAGCCCCGGGTCCGTACGCGCTCCTTTCGGTGAATGATACCGGGTGCGGTATGGACGCCGAGACGATCATGCATCTGTTCGAACCTTTTTATACCACCAAAGCGGTCGGCAAAGGGACTGGCCTGGGCCTTGCGACGGTTCACGGGATCGTCATGCAAAACGGCGGATGTATCCGTGTCAGCAGCAAGCCCTGGGAAGGTTCAACATTCCGGATCTATCTCCCCCTGTGCATGAAAGAGACTGACATGGCGGAAACAGACCCAAGGCCGACCGCTGCGCAGGGGCAGGGCGAGACGGTGCTGATCGCAGAAGATGAGGAGTCCGTGCTGCGGCTCACCCGGTCCATGCTGGAGAAACTGGGTTACAAGGTGCTTGCCGCATCATCCCCGAAAGAGGCCCTTCAGCTCGCTGATGCGTTTGACGGACATATCGATCTGCTGCTGAGCGATGTCATCATGCCGGGCATGAACGGGCGTGATTTGGCCACGCATATGAAGGATAAATATCCCGATCTGCACTGTCTGTTCATGTCAGGATACACAGCCGATGTGATCGCGGATCACGGTGTGCTGGACGACGGCGTGTATTTTATCCAAAAACCTTTCACCACCCAGCAGCTCGCGCACCGCGTGAAAGTCGTGCTGGGGCAGGCCCGTGACGAGATCGCGGGGGGATGATGCGCGGTGTGTCGGTGAAGGGATCAGGGGGTTGTCAAGACAAGGGGAGGCGCATATGGGTTTTAGGGTCATGAAACAGGTGCGGATGCTTGCGGCGGTAGGCTTGCTGGGCGTGTGTAACGGTGCGCAGGCCGCAGACTATTTCGCGGTGCGCGGCGGCATTCCCAACAGCCAGTACTTTTTCAAGCATGACAAAGTCGGCAACCAGTATCTCTTTTTCATCGGCAACGAGGTTTTGTCGGGCGCGGGCCTCAAGGACCCGGGCCTGCGCTATTCGGCCCAGATGACACAAGCCTTCAAACGTCACTATCCCGCCGCCAACCCGATCGAAACACGCCACATGCAGCCCGGCGGAAGCTGGTTCGGCCTCTACCGCTGCAGCCGCGGGCAGCCGGTCTTCGGCGAAGTGATCTGCAGCGGCCATCTGGCGATCCTCGACTTCGCGGCGGACGACCGCCAGACAGATCCCGGCCAGGCCGCTCGCGCGCTCGAAGGCCTGCTGCGCCAGATCACGCTCTACCGCGCCACCCACAGCCGCATCCTGGTCTACACCCTGACCCCCGAGCTGCTCGCCGACTACCGCGCAGGCCGTGTTCCTGACTACATCCGCGTCTGCGAGCAGCTCGCCGACCATTACGGCGTGCCCAGCCTAAACCTCGCCCACTATGCCGCCGAAAAGATCAAGGCCGGCCAGCTCAGCGCCGAGGCCTTCTCCGCCGACGGCATCCGCCCCACCGACGCCGGCGCACGGCTCTATGCCGAGGCCGTCGCGGCCTTTGTCGACGCGCTGGTCGCGGCCCAACCGGTTCCCGAGAAACCGGCGCCCGTCAAGCTGCCCGCGCCGCTCTTCGCGGAGAGCGACGACAACGGACGCATCGTGGCCTATGAGCACCCGGCTGTGCGGCGCGAAGGCGCTTGGCAGCCGGGACAAGCCAGCCCGGTGCCGCCGTTCCGCCATGTGCTGGTCTCGGCCCGCGCGGGCGACACGCTGACGCTCGCGTTCAAGGGCTCGGAGATCGGCCTGATCGACGTGGCCGCGCCGGACGGGGCCGCCCTAGCCTACGCCGTGGACGGCGCGCCGTTTCAGACGCTCGCGCCGCCCCCCGGTGCGGCAACTCCCGCCATGCGCCCGGTCGCGCTGGCCCGCGGCCTCGACCGCGCCGCCGAACACACGCTGGTGCTCAAGACCGCCTCACCCGGCACCGCGCGCATCGGCGGCTTCCTGCTCAACGGCACGGTCAAGGACGCCTTCGCCGGCCTGACAGCGTTGCAGCGCATCGACGCCGTCTACGCCGCGATGGATCCGCTCGCCTACACGCCGCCGCCGGAGCGCTTCGCGCATCTGCCCAAAACCCTCGCCGCCCTGCGCGGCGGCGGCACGCTGCGCATGGTGCTGCTCGGCGACAGCATCATGGGCAACACCTCGTCCTCCTCCTTCGAACTGCTGCTGATGCGCGACTATCCCGGCGCGAAGATCGTCAAGATCCCCTCGCTGCGCAGTTCCACCGGCTGCACCTACTACCGCGAAGAGAACCGCGTGCAGGAGTACGTGCTGCGGCACGAGCCCGACCTCGTGCTGATCGGCGGCATCTCCAACCGCGGCGACGCCGAGGCCGTGCGCGACGTGGTGCGGCAGGTCCGCGCCGCGCGGCCCAGCACCGAATTCCTACTGCTGACGCCGGTTTTCGGCGCCGTTCGCGACGAGCACATCAAGAGCTTCACGCGGGAGATCGACACCGCCACCGGCAATTTCCGCCACACGCTGATGAAGGTGGCCGCCGAAGAGCGCTGCGCGTTCTTCGACATGACCGGTCCCTGGTGGAGCTACATCCAGGAAAGCGGCAAGTGCTACGGCTGGTTCATGGGCGACGCGGTCCACGCCAACGAGCGCGGCTGCCAGATCATCGGCCGCTTGCTGCGCGAATGGTTCAAGAGCGAGGGCTCTCCGCTCACTCGTTGAGTTGGTCCTGATACACGCAGCGCCGCACTTTCTGAATGGATGTCCGCTCCAGCGGCTCGCGCTGCACGATGATCTTGCGCGGGTGCTTGTAGTCCGCGAGGCACGCGCACTGCGCATGGACGCGGTTTCGGATGAGTTGCTCGACCTTCGGCCACGGCGGTTCAGTGCCGGCGTGGGCTGCGGCGACAGCCTCCAAATCGGGCGTGATGATGGCGCCCACGCGCTCGCCGGGCACGCGGCCGACCGTATAGCCGACCACAATGACATCCGCAATCAACGGGTCGCGCGCGATGACGTTCTCGACCTCTTCGGGATAGATGTTCTTCCCTTCGCGGTTGACGATGAGTGCTTTTTTGCGGCCGCGGATGGTGAGAAAACCCTCGGCGTCTATCGAGGCAAGGTCACCGGTTCGCAGCCAGTCGCCATCAAACGCCTCGCGGGTGGCGGCGATGTTTTTGAAGTAGCCCTTCATGACGATCGGCCCGCGGACCTGCAGTTCGCCGACGCCCTGCTCGTTGGTGTCCGCCAGCCGGATCTCGATGTTCGGCAATTTTTTACCGATGGTCCCGATGCGCGCCTGACGGATGTTGGAGATGGAGACGACCGGCGAGCACTCCGTCAGGCCGTAGCCTTCGACAATCGGCACGCCCAATTTACGGAACCCCTGCAACACATGAATCGGGCAGGGCGCGCCGCCGACAATCAGAAAGCGCAAGCGCCCGCCCAAGCCTTTGAGCACCTTCTTGCCGATCAGCGGCCCGAGACCGATTTTCAACAGGCCTCGGGCAACGGCACTGCACTTGAGCTTGTCATCAATCTTAGCGAACAGCTTTTCTGCCAGCAGCGGCACAGCGATGAAGATCGAAGGGCGCAGCGTCTTGATGTCCTCGCCGACAGTACGCAGGCTTTCAACGAAATACATGCCGCATCCCTTCACCAGCGGCACCACGAAATTGGCCGTGAACGAAAAGGCATGGAAGAGCGGCAGCACGATCAGGAAGTCATCCTTGGCGGTGATCATGTCGCCGATGGCCTCGAAACTGCCGAGCGCGTCGCTGCAGAAATTGAGATGGGTGAGCATCGCGCCTTTGGGCTTGCCGGTCGTGCCCGAGGTATAGATGATCGAGGCGACATCCTGAGGCACGGGAATGTGGGCGGCATACCAGGCCGGCGGCCGGCCGCGCACGCTTTCGCGCAGGGCTTCGTAATCGTAACAGGGGCGGCCGGCGATAGGCGCCAGCGGCTCGCTGCCGCCGTCGGTGACGATGATCGCCCGGACTGCGGGCAGATCGGGCAGGATGGTTTCCAAGAGATCCAGATGGCGGGTGTCGGTAAAGACCGCAACGGCCTCGGAATCTTTCAGGACGTAGGCCACCTCGCAGGCGCGCAGCTTGGGATCAAGCGGCACGACCGCCACGCCGGTGCCGGCGTTCGCGAGATAGGTTTCAATCCACTCCGGTCCGTTTTCCAAAATCAGCGCAACCGGTTCACTCCCCGGCTTGAGATGAAAACCGCTGAAGGCTTCGGCCATCTGTCCGACGCCTTCAACCAGTTCGGCGTACGAACGGCGTTGCCAGGCCTGATCGCGACGATAACGGAGCGCGACTGCATGCGGGTTACGTGCCGCCGCATCATCAAGTAAGGTTCTGAGTGTCATAGAAAGACCGGGTCCCAGCCGCCCTGCTTGGCCAACGCCAGCTTTTGCTCGATACGCTGCTTCCACCAAGCCTGATCCAGACGGTGATCGGGTGTCACCGCCGCCAGAAACGGAATCATCATTCGCTTCATGTTGTCTCTCCTTGGCTCATTTCTGGCGGCACACCGCACCGGGCCTGCCGTCCGGTTAAGAGGGTTCACTCCAGACGGTACGGGCCTGCGCCAGCAGCGCGCCGTCCGAGTCGCGCCGAATGCGATGGAGCAGCGTGTCGGCGTCTCCTGCGTCGTGCGCGGCCTCGGCGGTCACCGTGTCGCCCCAGTGCGCTGCCGCGCGGAACGCGATGTCGATCTCTCGCGCGCGGCGCCTCCCGAGCCAGGCGTCCGGCAGACACTCCAGCGTCCACGCTACATAATGCGCGTTGTTGACGTGGTTGTTGAAGTCGTGGTCGCTGTGGCGCACGGTGATGGCGGCGGACCACTCGGGCGCGGTGACGGCCGGCAGTTTCGCAGGGGTTTCGGGAAGGGGCACTTGCGGCGTGCCGGCCGGCGCGAGCGCCGCGAAAGCCTGCGGCAGGCGCACGATCCGCTGGGCCGCCGCCTCCACATAGAGCCACTCGCTCACGCCCAGCAGAACCGTCTCTCCCGCGTCGTCAGTCATGCGGAAATCGCGCAGCGCCGTCAGCCGGCCGCGCACGCCGGCCGGCCATGTGCGCAGATGCACCGTCTCGCGCCAGGCGGCATAGCGGTGGATCGCAAGGTGCAGCCGCGCGAGCATCCAGGTGAACCCGGCGTCTTGCAACTCATGGATACCGAGCCCCAGCGCGCGCGCATGATTGCCGGCCGCCTCCTGCAGATAATTGCAGAGGGCCGGCAGCGTGACCTGATTGCTCACGCCAGACTCATACGCGCGCACACAAAAGCTCTCATCGTGCACATGCAGCGGGACAGGAAAATCCATGCGCGGATCCCGCTATTTGTCTTTTTTCTTGTCGTAGAACTGGTCGCCTGCGACACCGCCCGCGACACCGCCCACCACGCCGCCGATCACCGCGCCGGTGCCGCGGTTGCCGCTGCCCGCAGCCGCCGATCCGATCAGTGCGCCACCGGCCGCGCCGGCCGCAGAACCGACCACCGCGCCTTCGTGGCCTTCCAACGTTTCACAGCCTGAGATCAGGCCGGCCGCACATGCGGCCAGAACGGACAGAACAAGGCGTTTTACTTTCATAGCATCCTCTTTCGGATTACGAGTCTCGTTAATGCTGGCAGTTTACCACATCCGGCCGTGACCGGCTACGAAGAATCGGCATAGGCTGAGGTCAGTTGGTACTGGCGCGCCGGAACTCAACTTTGCGCAGGATACGGATCTGCAGGTAGGTGAAGCCGATCAGCGCGACGCCGAGGAACCACGCCATCGTGGTGGCGGTGCTGAAGCGCAGGTTGTTGTAGGCCTCCTTCCAGATCGCGAGGCTCAGCACGTTGGTGGCGTCGCCGGGACCGCCGAACGTGAGCAGGAAGATGCTCCCCATCCCTTGGAACGCGGCGATGAACGCGCCGACAAAGTTGATCACCATCAGCGGCAGCAGTTGCGGATAGGTGATGTGCCGGAACCGGCTCAGGATGCCGGCGCCGTCGATGGCCGCCGCCTCGTAGTAGTCGGGCGGCAGCGCCTGCAGCGCCGCCACGTAGATCAGGCTGGCCATGCCCGCGCCGGCCCACACGCCCGGCAGGATGCAGCAGAGCATCGCCAGCGAGGGGTCCTGCAGCCAGGTCTGCCGCGCCACGCCGAAGAAACCCAGAAGCTGATTCAGCATGCCGTTCTCGGTCGGGTCGTACATCAGCTTCCAGAGCAGCGCGATCACCAGCGCGCTGGTCAGGTGCGGCAGGAAATAGAGCGTGCGGAAAAAGATCTTGCCGCGCGGGATCTCGGCCAGCATCAGGGCCAGCAGCACCGGCGCGAGAAAGCCCAGCAGCAGCGTCAGGCCCACGTAGTGGAAGGTGCGCGCCCACGCCGCCCAGAAGCCCTTGTCGGTGGCCACGAGAATGAAATTGTCGAGCCCGGCCCACGCGGTCTCGCCCACGATGCGGTACTCCTGAAAGGCCATGACCGCGCCGCGGATCAAAGGATAGTAGCTCCAGACCGCGATCGAGAGCAGCGCGGGCGCGAGCATCAGCCACGGAGAAAGGGAGGAAGGAGAAGGGAGGAGGGAGGAGGGAGGAAGGAGAAGGGATTTTAACGCAGAGACGCGGAGGCGCAGAGACGCGGAGACGGGGTGGTTTTTTTGGGGGGGAGGGACGAGCGTCCGCTCGTCCAGCCGCTGGACATGCAATGGAGGTGTGGCTGTGGCAGCCCCGAGCTTACGCCTGAAGGCCAGACCGCAGCAGACGATCGCGGTGATCGCGGCGATGCCGAAGAGCACGCGGGCGAGCGGACGCTGGCGCGCGAGCACCGCCTCCGGCGCGCGGAACATCAGGCCGCGGTTGGCGTCGTCGTTAATGTGCCGCAGCGCGGCGGCGTAGTCGAAGCGCTCGCCGGTGTCGGCCAGCAACACGCCGAGCAGGCGGCGGTCAATCAGGTCCGACACCGCCTGCCAGAAACCGGCGAAGGGTTCGGTGCGCGCCAGGATCTCGCCGCCGGCGATGCGTTCGTAATTGCGCCGGATGCCCGGCGGCACCTCGTCCAGATACTCGGTGAAGCCCAGCCGCTCAAGGTCGGCGGGCGTGCACCAACGCGCGTGGCCTTCCAGCACCTTCTGCTTGACCGTCTCGTCGTTGACCGCCTCGCTGGCGAGCTGTTCGATGCAGCGCCACACCAGATCGCGTTCGGCCTTGGGCCGACGCCCCACGCTCTCGGTCATGCTGTAGAAATGCTTGTGCGCCTGGAAGACCGGCTTGAGGTCGGGCCGCGCGGCGGGGAAGGGCATGATGCCGACCATGTCGGGCGGCAGGTTGAGGTCGCGCGTGAGCTGCTCGACCAACTCGGCGCCGGAAAAGAGCGCCACCACCTCGCCTTGGGCGAAGAGCTGCGGCAGGTCCTGCGTCAGGCGCGGCAGCGCGCGCGCCACGCCCCTGATCACGTCGCTCTCGGCAAAGGCGATCTCGCGTCCGCTGGCCAAGGTCACGCGCCCGGCAGCCAGGTCGGCGGGCGTGAGGTCGACCGGCTCGCCGCTCTGCGGGTCGCGCAGCCAAGGGGCCCAGGCCAGGCGGTGGGTGAAAGCGGCCGCCGCGATAGCCTCGGGCGAGTCGAAATTCGCCTGCCAGACGGCTTCCGCCTCCGACAGATCCTCGCCGGTGTCGGGCGCGAGGAAGCGCGTCTCCTCCATGGCGAAACGGGTGCTGCGTCCCGTGGTGGGCGAGACGCGCACGGAGACGATCGGCGAGCCGCCGGCGGCCTGCATCCACGGCAGCCAGCTCCACGGCCTGTTCTCGAGGCCGAAGGCGCGCTGGCCGCGCTGCACCTTGGCGCCGGCCACCTGCTTGCCCGGGAAGGTGAGGCGCTGGCACCAGCGGAAAAACTCGTCCCAGGTGGCCGGGATGTATTCGGGATCGACCCCGGCCTGCCGCACCAGATCTTTGCGGTAGACGATGCCGTAGTACCAGATGCCGGCCATCGGCAGTCCGTAAACCTTGCCGTCGCGCGTGGCGACCTGGCGCCAGAGCGGCGGCACCTGCCGCCAGCCGGGCCAGCGCGCCTCGGCGTCGCTGAGTTGGCCGTCGCCGTCGGTATCCTCGCCGAGCCATTCGTTGAGCGGGTGGCAGAAGCCCTGCTCGATGTCATGGCGGATGATGTGAAACCAGCAGAAGTAAATGTCCGGCGCGGTGCCGCCGGCGAGCGAGAGCATGAACGGGGCGCGGCCGCCGGCGCCGGGCAGAGTCAGGCCGCCCCACTTCTGCGGATTGAGGCGCGGCTCCGCGCGGGCGAGGGCGAGGATCTGGCGCGTGACGGGACTCTCCGGCAGGTCGGGATCGTAGCCCTGCAGGAAGGTGACGGCGGTCGGCTCCGGGGCGGCCGTCGCGCGGCTGACGGCGATCAGCAGGAGAACGGCCAGCGTGCGCC